>CANRIQ010000001.1 GCA_947630655.1 uncultured Clostridia bacterium
CATTCTGCGTTCCGCGTCCGAAAACCGCAGCAGCCGCAGCTTGTTTGCGACGGTTGACTGCGCTTTCCCGAGCCTGGACGCCGCCTCCTCCTGCGTAAGCCCGTAGCAGGAAATCAGCTTTTCAATCGCTAACGCCTCCTCGAAATAGCTCAGATCCTTTCGCTGGATATTCTCGATAAGCGCGAGAATTGCCGCCTGTTCGTCGTCAACGCTCATTATAATGCACGGCACCTCCGTAAGTCCCGCAAGCTTTGCGGCGCGCGTTCGGCGTTCCCCGCTTATAATCTCGTAAAGCGCGCCCTTTTTCCTCACGCAAATCGGCTGTAAAATGCCGTTTTCGCGGATACTCTCCGACAGCGACCGAAGCGCGTCGTTGTTGAATTCGCTTCGCGGCTGGGAGCGGTTCGGCGTAAGCTCCGAGATGCCGAGCATAACCACCTGCCCCGCGATTTTCTCCTTTGGTTTGAACAATCCGTTCATATGAAATTCCCCCTTTTTTCCATTGTAGCAAAACGGGGAAATAATTTCCACAGGAAAATATCGCGCTTTCTGACGAAAACCGACCCGTTAAACCAAAAAAGCCCCGTTCAGAGGGGCTTTTTTGCGATATTTGCGGAGCTTCGAGGATATTTTGTCGGAGTAGCTGATATTTTTCTGACAACCGCAAGCCGCCTGTTATCGCCGTTCGGCAGCTTGTAATCAGTAGTTTTTTCGATTTTCCCGCCAAGCGTTTTAACGGCGTTTTCGCAGGCGTTAATATTCTCGTTTACGGATTTCAGCGCGGCGAAAATCCCTCCGACCTTCACAAACGGCAGGCAATATTCCGTCAAAACAGGCATTGCCGCGACTGCTCTTGCGGTTGAAACATCGAATTTTTCGCGCATTTTCCGCCCGAGGTCCTCGGCGCGGGAGTGGATAATTTTCGCCCGAACGCCGATTTTCCCGCACGCAAGCTCGAGATACGCGCACCTTTTCTGAAGGCTGTCGCAAAGCGTCATCTGAAGGTCGGGGCGCATTATCAAAAGCGGAAGCGACGGAAATCCCGCGCCCGTTCCCACGTCGATTACGCTCGCTCCTTTGGGAATTTCAAGCATAGTAAACGGGAGCACGCTGTCTATAAAATGCTTCTCCACCACCTCCGAAAACTCGGTTATCGCGGTGAGATTTACGTTTTTGTTATACTCGGTAAGGAAGCTGAAAAGCGTGAAAAACTGCTCCGCCTGCTCCTTCGAAACCTGAATTTCAGCCCCCGCGAACATCTCAATTATCTTTTCCGTCACCCTTTGCACCTCCTCCCGCAAGCCACACCAGCAGCACCGAAACGTCCGCGGGATTTACTCCCGAAATTCGTCCCGCCTGCCCGACGTTCAGCGGCTTGTGCTTGTTAAGCTTCTCCTGCGCCTCCAGCCGCAAGCCCTTTATCTCCCGATAATCAAAATCCTGCGGCAGAAGCTTTTCCTCAAGCCTTCGCATTTTTTCAACCTGTTCGGTCTGAATTTTTATATAACCAGCGTATTTTATCTCAATTTCCAGCCTTTGAACCAGCGAAAACCGAAGCTTCGGACGGTCGGGGTCAAATTCCGCAAAATCGGAATAGGAAAGCTGCGGACGCTTTAAAAGCTCCGAAAGCCTCACCCCGGTATTTATCGGAGAAGTCCCTTTTTCCGCAAGCATTTTATTAACCTCGTCTGTCGGGTGAATGACAACCTTATTTACGCGCTCCTTTTCCCGATCAAGCGCAGCCTGCTCCGCCAGAAATTCCGCATAACGCCCGTCCGACACTAAACCTACCTCGTGCCCGGTCGGCAGCAGCCTTTCGGGGGCGTTGTCCTGCCGCAGAATAAGGCGGTATTCGCTGCGGGAGGTCATCATTCGGTACGGCTCGCTGCAGCCTTTTGTTACAAGGTCGTCGATAAGCGTGCCGATATAGCTTGACGCCCTGTCCAGAATAAGCGGCGGTTTACCCGTAATCTTCCGCGCGGCGTTTATCCCCGCAATTATCCCCTGCGCGGCGGCTTCCTCGTACCCCGAAGTGCAGTTAAACTGCCCCGCGCCGTACAGCCCGCTTATTTTCTTGAATTCAAGCGTCGGCAAAAGCTCCAGCGGGTCGCAGCAATCGTATTCGATAGCGTATGCAGGACGGATAATCTCCACGTTCTCCAAGCCCCTGATTGTTCGCAAAAACTTAAGCTGAACGTCCTCGGGAAGGCTTGAACTCATGCCCTGAAGATACATTTCATCGGTATCAAGACCCATCGGCTCGACAAAAAGCTGATGCCGCTCCTTATCCTTAAAACGCACGATTTTGTCCTCGATACTCGGGCAATAGCGCGGACCAATGCCCTCAATTCTCCCGGAATACAGCGGCGAACGGTCAAGATTTTCGAGAATAACGCGGTGAGTTTCGGCGTTGGTGTAGGTTACATAACATTCGGCTTTGTTTTCGAGAACGTTTTTGTTGTCGAACGAAAACGGCATAATCTCGCTGTCGCCCTCCTGCTTCTCCATAACCGAAAAATTCACCGACCGCCTGTGAACCCTCGCGGGAGTGCCCGTCTTGAACCTCCGCATGGACACCCCGAGTGCCTTCAGACACGCGGCAAGCTCGGTTGACGGGAGAACATTGTCGGGTCCCGCCGAGTAATTCAGCTCCCCGATATGTATTTTCCCGTTGAGATACGTCCCCGTTGTGATAATTGCCGCCTTGCAGGGATAAATTGCCCCAAGCTTTGTGCGGACAGCGGTTATTTTCCCGTCGTTTACCTCGACAGCGGTCACTTCGGCTTGTTTTATAAAGAGATTTTCCGTATTTTCAAGCGTTTTTTTCATATAACCGTGATATTTCACCCTGTCGCTTTGAACCCGCAGGCTGTGAACGGCAGGACCTTTTCCGCGGTTTAAAATTCTCGACTGAATAAAGGTAGCGTCGGCGGCTTTGCCCATTTCCCCGCCCAAAGCGTCAATTTCGCAGACAATCTGCCCCTTTGCCGAACCGCCGATACACGGATTACACGGCATATTCGCAATACAGTCCGCCGAAAGCGTAAAAATCGCGGTTTTAAGTCCAAGCCGCGCCGCCGCCAAAGCAGCCTCGCAGCCCGCGTGACCCGCGCCGATCACGCAAACGTCAAATTCTTCAAGAGTGTACATAACAATCCTCAATTTTCAATAATCGGAATTCTGATAACCGTTTTAAGCTTCTCGGGAGCGGTTTTCCTCGCGTCGGAAAGATAAATTTCGTGGTGCTGCCGCTTCTCGGAAAAATCGAAACGATAGCCGTTCTGTCCGAGAAATTCCCGCATAACGGCGACTGTTTTCGGCTCGTCGTCATACGGACCTATGTGCATACACTGCACGCACAAGCCCTCCTCGACCGTGAGAAACTCCACCTTAGAAAAATCGGTTTTTTTCTTCTCGGCAGCGGTTTTCCTTGCCCACTCGAATTCCCCGAGTGTGACAAAATCGGGCAGCCTGATTACCGAAATAAACTCAAAATTTTCCTTGTGGGAATAGTCGATCTCCCCGCCGTTCATTCCGTTAATTTCGCTCATTTTCCAAAAGCCCTCAAGCGGCGGCACGACAAAGTCAAAATACCCGTCTATCCTGTGGTCGCCCATTTTGCTCATTTTTATGGTGAACGCCACCCCGTAAAGCAGCCCAATGCTCTGTTTATACTCGCTGCCCTCGGCGTTCGGGTCGCCCTTTCCCCGCACCGCGATGTAATTCATCTTCGGGATTTTCACCACTGCGGGCTTGCTTTTCGGCAGATAGAATTCCTTGTATTCCTTTTTAAAATCAAAAGCCATAAAATCCTCCAAATTGTTCCACGTGGAACATTTTGCAAAAATTTTCCCGAACAAACGTTCGGGAAAATCTGTAGAACATCAAATTATTCGTCCTCTTCGGGAGCTTCTTCCTCGTCGGAGGGCTCTTCGTCAGATAAATCATCGTCAGATGATTCATCGGGCTCAATAACCTCGACAGCCTCCTCCGCAAGAGATTCCGCGATTTCCTCGTCGGAAGCCTTTTCAACCTCCTCGGTCTGTTCTGACTCGTCGTGAGGAGTCCTCGAAAACGCCACAACTCTGTCTTCCGCGCCAAGCCGCATTACGCGAACGCCCGAAGCGGGTCTGCCCATAATTCGCAGGTCGTTTGCGCGAATTCGGATAATTACGCCGTCCGCGCTGATAAGAATAACATCGTCGTCGGGACCCAGCGTGCGAATTCCCACAACACTGCCTTTTTCCACGCTTACGGGATAGTTTTTAAGTCCCAAGCCCCCGCGCTTTTGCAGACGATAGCTCGAAACCGCGCAGCGTCTGCCCATGCCCTTGTCGGTCACGGTGAGAATTGACGCGTTTTCATCGAAAATCTTCGTTGCGCCGATAACAAAATCATCCCCGCGGAACTTGATTGCCCGAACGCCCCTTGCAGTACGCCCGAGCGGACGCGCGTCATTCTCGTCAAAGCGTATAGCCGCGCCGTTTTTCGTTGCAACGATAACGGTGCAGTCGCCCTCGGTAAGAAATCCCGCCGCGATTTCATCGCCGTCCGCAAGCGCGATTGCGCGAAGTCCGCCTTTGCGGATATTTTTAAACTCGGACAGCTTTGTACGCTTGATAAGACCGTTTTTCGTAATGCACACGAAGAATTTGTTATCCGCAAAATCAATCGTTGTCATCATCGCGGCGACCTTTTCGTCCTCGGAAAGCTGTAAGAGATTTACAATATTCATTCCCCTTGACTGACGGCTGCCCTCGGGTATCTGATAGCATTTCAGGCGGAACATATTTCCCTTATTTGTAATAAAGAGAATATTCTCATGAGACGACGCGATAAACATACTGTCCACAAAATCCTCATCGCGCTGTTTCATGCCCGAAATTCCGCGCCCGCCGCGCTTTTGAATGTTGTAGACCTCCGCGGGCTGACGTTTGATATAACCCATATTCGTAAACGTCACGACACAGTCCTCTTCGGGGATAAGATCTTCTATATCCACCTCGCCGCTTACAGGCTCGATAGCCGTTCTGCGCTCGTCAGCGTATTTTTTCTTGATAGCCGAAAGCTCCTCGCCGATAAGGTGCAAAAGCTTGTTATTATCGGAAAGTAGCTCCTCCATTTCGCGGATAAGTTCGCGTTTTTCCTTAAGCTCGTCCTCAATCTTGCTTTTTTCCATACCGGTAAGCTGACCTATTCTTAATTGAACGATAGCCTCCGCCTGAATCTCCGAAAGAGAATAAGTCCCGCTCGGGAAAAGCCCCGTCTGCGACACGTCAACGTCCTTGAAACGCTCGATAAGACGTTGTTTACCCTCGGGAATGCCCTTACTGGTGCGCATGATTTCTATAACTTCATCGATAAAATCAATCGCCAGCATAAGACCCTCAAGGATATGCTCGCGCTCTTTAGCCTTGTCGAGGTCAAACTGCGTTCTTCTTGTGACAACGTCTATCTGATGATCCAGATAGTATTTCAGCATCTCCGCAAGATTCAGCGTTTTCGGCTGACCGTCCACAAGAGCTATCATAATAACGCCGACGGTGTCCTGCAATTGCGTATAAGTGTACAGCTTGTTAAGAACAACATTCGCATTTGCGTCGCGCTTAAGCTCCAGCACCACGCGCATACCGTTTCTGTCGGACTCGTCACGGAAAGCCGAAATGCCCTCTATCTTCTTATCGCGCACAAGATCCCCTATATTTGCCAACATTCTGGCTTTGTTTACCATATATGGTATCTCGCTGATAATAATTCGGGAATGATTGTTTTCCTCAACGATTTCCGCGCGTCCGCGGAGAATAATTTTCCCGCGCCCGGTATAATATGCCGAGCGAATTCCACTGTAGCCCATAATTATGCCGCCCGTCGGAAAATCCGGACCCTTAACGCAGGTCATAATATCCTCGATTGTGGCTTCCGGGTTGTCGATCATAAGCAGCAGAGCGTCAACAATCTCCCCCAGATTATGCGGAGGAATATTTGTCGCCATACCGACCGCAATACCGTTCGACCCGTTCACCAGAAGGTTCGGGAACCTTGACGGCAGCACCTTCGGCTCTAACAGCTTATCGTCATAGTTTGTCTGGAAATCAACAACTTTCTTGTTGATATCCGAGGTCATCTCGTTGGCAATTCTCGCAAGCCTTGCCTCGGTGTAACGGTAAGCGGCAGGCGGGTCTCCGTCGATAGAACCGAAGTTTCCGTGACCGTCAATAAGCGGATAGCGCATAGAAAACGTCTGAGCCAACCGCACAAGCGCGTCATAAACAGAAGCGTCTCCGTGCGGGTGATACTTACCGAGAACCTCTCCGACGGTATACGCGCACTTTCTGAAGGGCTTGTCCGAGGTATTTCCCGCCTCGTTCATGGTGTAGATTATTCTGCGGTGAACGGGCTTTAACCCGTCGCGCACATCTGGCAGTGCTCTTGACGTAATAACCGCCATAGAATACTCGATAAACGACTTTTTCATGGTATCTTCCAAGTCGATATCGTGGAGCTTTTCTAAACTGAAATCAATATCCATTTGTCCTCCGTAAAATAAAGGGAAAGATTTTTAACAACCGAATTATTCCTCGCCTTCAAGCTTTTCGGTCAGAAAATCCCTTATAGTATTTTGCTGTTCAACAGAAAGGCAGCGTTTCGGGAAGCAGTAAATCTGCCTGCGGTTGAAAAACAACAGCAGCGAGTCGCTGTTCTCCGAAAAATTAAGCAAATCAACGCCGAATTTAAAGACGGTTTTAAGCGGCGTTATTATCTGCTCGTCCGCCTCCTCGTCTATTTTAACGTCAACCTCGTTATTTTCGGGCTTTATAATGGTTTCAAGCTCGATTTTTTCGGGATATATAACGCAGTGATAATTTTCGGGATCCATATCGTCCAGAGCCTCAATAATTTTCTTTCTCGTGCGTTTTTTATCCGTAACGGTATAAAATATCCCCGCCGCACACAACAAAAGCGCGAAATACAGCACCACCGACTTCGGATTTATGACAATCCCCGCCACAGCCGCCGCTCCCATCAAAGCGTAAGCTATAACTGCGATTTTTCCGCGCTTTGAAGAAAATCTCTTCTGAAATGACTTCATTGCGCCGTCAATTTCGTCATTTGTGTTGTCGTAATCGAAATCCGCGATTATTGTATTATTCTCAGACCCCGCAGAACCCTGAAGCTCGCTTAAGTCAGGCAATAAACTGCTTTGTGAAATAATTACCACTCCTTAAATATCGAGATTTTCCGCAAGCTTTGCGTTTGTTTCAATAAACTCGCGTCTGGGCTCCACCTTATCGCCCATAAGAACGGTCATAATTTCGTCCGCCTTTGCCGCGTCCTCAACCGACACTCGAAGCATCGTCCGCGTTTCGGGATTCATCGTAGTTTCCCAAAGCTGAATGGGATCCATCTCGCCCAGACCTTTATACCGCTGAACATCGGTTTTTCCGTCCGAACCGAGTTCCGCTATAAAAGAATCTCTCTCCTCGTCCGAAAACGCGTATCTCACCTGTTTTCCGCGCGACACCTTAAACAGCGGCGGCTGTGCGATATAAACATGACCGTGTTCCAGAAGCGGGCGCATAAATCTGAAGAAAAACGTCAGCATAAGGGTTCTTATATGCAGACCGTCGACATCGGCATCCGCCATAATTATAACTCTGCCATAACGCAGCTTTGTAATGTCAAAATCCTCGGCAATGCCCGTTCCCAATGCTTTAACAACAGGCAGAAGCTTATCGTTGTTATAAACCTTGTCGGCTCTTGCCTTTTCGACGTTCAGCATCTTGCCCCAGAGCGACAAAATCGCCTGAAAACGTCTGTCGCGTCCCTCCTTCGCAGAACCGCCCGCCGAATCTCCCTCGACAATATAAATTTCCGTGTTAGTCGGATCTGTTTCCGAGCAATCCGCAAGCTTCCCGGGAAGCCCGTTGCTGTCGAGAATGGACTTGCGCTTTGCCTCCATAGCCTTTTTTGCCGCGTCGCGCGCCGCCTGCGAACTTGCCGCTTTATTCACGACAATCTGTGCCGTTTCGGGGTGTTCCTCGAAATAATAGGTAAGCTGTTCCGTCGCAACCTTATAAACCGCAGGCTGAACCTCGGGATTTCCAAGTTTGCCCTTTGTCTGTCCCTCAAACTCGCACTCGGGAAGCTTCACGGAAATAATGGCGTTTATCGCCTCGCGGATAGCCTCTCCGCTGTACCCCGCAAACGGCTTTTCATCGTCCTTTTTAGAAGGCTTTTTCTTTTTGTTTTTATCCTGCTGTTCTTTAAACGTCTTTGCAAAGTCGTTTACAACCTTATTTAAAGCGCGCTTGAACCCAAGCTCGTGAGTTCCGCCCTCGCCCGTGTGGATATTATTTGCAAACGAGCGGAAAACCTCGCTGTTGAAATCGGTCGTATACTGAAACGCGATTTCTACTAAAATATCGTCCACTTTTCCGCTTAAATAAATAATATCGGGGTGCATAACCTCCGCGCCGCGCTTTTTATTCAGCCATTCGATATATGAGCAAATACCACCCTCATACTGCATGGTTTCTTCAACGGGGTTATTTTCGTCCCTTAAATCGCGGATAGTTATTTTCAGTCCCGCGTTAAGGAAAGCCTGCTCCCTCAGACGCTCGTTTAACGTCTCATAGCTGAAAACAGTCGTGTGGAAAATCTCCCCGTCGGGCTTGAAAGTAACGGTAGTGCCCGTATGGTCGGTCTCACCGATTATTTTTATAGGCTCTTTATACTCGCCCCTGTCAAACCGCTGAAAATGAACGTTTTTCCCGTCGTGAATTTCAACCTCCAGCCACTCCGAAAGCGCGTTTACAACAGACGCACCCACGCCGTGAAGTCCGCCCGAAACCTTATATCCGCCGCCGCCGAATTTTCCGCCCGCGTGCAGCACCGTAAACACCAGCGTCGCCGCAGAAATGCCCTCCGCGTGGTTTATATCGGTAGGAACGCCGCGCCCGTTATCCACAACTCTGATAACGTCCCCGGGGAGAATTGACACCTCAATTTTATCGCAGTATCCCGCAAGAGCCTCGTCTATAGCGTTATCGACAATTTCATAAACAAGGTGATGCAGACCGTATTCACCCGTAGAACCGATATACATACCCGGACGTTTTCTTACAGGGTCAAGCCCTTTAAGAACCTGAATATCGTCCGCGCCGTAATTGCCCTCCTTCACCTCGGTCATCTCGGTGGTTTCCGCCTCGGTTACCTCTTTAACCTCTTTAACCTCTGTTACCTCTCTAACTTCATCTTCAGCCATAAATATCCTCCAAAATCGGCATTTAAAATTCCGCTATAATATATATTATATATAGTATACCATAAAAACGCGATAATTTCAAGGGATTTTGCAAATTTTAAGCTCAAAAAAGCAAAAAAAATCACGGAAAAAATCAAATTTCCGCGACAGAACAAAATATTGAAATCCGAAGCTAAAAACCGCCCTTTGTTTTCTTTGCCCTGCGGTTTATAGTCATCGGCGAAACGTTTGAAATGTAGGTTTTATTGCTTGTCACAACAAAGCTTTTCGGCATATCGTCCGACACATTCACGATTTTTCCGCTTTTCTGGCTGGAATTCAGAAAATTTGCGGTAATTCGGCTTACCGAGCATTTTTCAATATCGAAAACCCCGACCACATCGCTTGAATTTACCGTAAAATCTCCTCCAAGATGCAAAAACATTTAATCCTCCGTTAAATCAGCGAATTTCGGTAAAACACCCGTTTTCGGCGTTCCATGCCTTGCCGTTCTGGAGAGTTGCAAGGTCATCTATATTACAGCAAGTAATAAATACCTGAGATTTTTCAATATGGTGTAAAATATAGTCCCTTCTCACGCTGTCAAGCTCGCTTAAAATATCGTCCAGAATAATCACCGGATCGGTTTTATTCTTTCGGCGGATAATTTCCGCCTCGGAGAGCTTTAACGCCAAAGCCGCGCTTCTGAGCTGCCCCTGCGACGCAAAATCCCTCGCGGGCATATCGTTCACGAAAAAATTAACATCGTCGCGGTGAACCCCCGCCAGAGTAAACCGAAGCTTCAGCTCCGCGGTGAGATTTTTTTCAAGCTCTGCAAGATATTTTTTATACAATTTGTCAACATTATTAAAATCTATACTGTCAGTTTTAAATACAGAACTCACATATTCCATAGAAAGCTTTTCTGCGCCGTTTGTCAAATCCGAATAAATCTCGGCGGCGCACTTTTTCAGAAACGAAAAGTACTTCAGCCGCCCATAAGTGACATTTATCCCCTCCGCCGCAAGAATTTCATTCCACGGCGCAAGCAAAGCCGCCGTTTTTTCGGGGCTTTCATAACTGTTCGAAAGAATATTGTTCCGCTGCTTCAAACCCTTGTTATACCGCGAGAGCTTTTTCAGATGCGTTTTTGTCTGCATCAGCGCAACATCGTCCAGATAATCCCTGCGAACCTCGGGAGAACCCTTTATAAGGCTTAAATGCTCCGGTATAAAAACAACGTATTTCAACACCCCGTATAATTCGGCGGCGTCCTTCATCTTTATACCGTTGTAGGTTACAGAAAGATTATTTTTACAGATTGTATAATCTATAACATTTTCACGTTCTGTAATATTATCAACAAAGAAAAGCTTTATTTTAACCTCTGCTTTTTTGTCGTCTGCGGGAACGTACTGTTGAAAACGCGCGTGCCGAAAACTCTGCCCCAGGCAAACCGAAACCGCCTCGCACAGATTTGTTTTCCCCTGAGCGTTGCGCCCGACGAAAATATTCAGATTTTTGTCAAAACAAAGTTCCGCGTTTTTGATATTGCGAAAATTGCTTATACAAAGCCTGGTAATATACATTATTCGGCGGAATTTTCTTCCTCTGCCGGCTCTTCGTAAACCACCTTATACTTCTTGTTCTTAAACTCGATAATATCGCCGGGCTTTATTTTCTTTCCGCGCTTTGTGCAGCATTCGCCGTTTACGTTGAATTCTCCGAGATCGATAAGAATTTTTGCCTTCGCGCCCGTCTCGGACAATCCCGCAAACTTTACAAGCTGGTCAAGCTTGATAAATGGGGTCAATATTTTAATTTCTTCCATTTTGATACCTTCCTTGATAAATTATTTTAATCGCATCGGGAGCAACAGGAACGTAAATTCCTGCCCCTGCATGGGAACAAAGATAACAGGCGACACGTTTGAGGAGGTCAAAACAAGCTTTACGCAGTCGCAGTCGGCAGCCTTAAACGCGTCAAGCAGAAATTTCGCGTTAAAACCTATAACAATAGGTTCGCCGTTGTACTTAATGTTGATTTTTTCGTGAATTTTACCGAGAGCCGTAGAGCAGCTTACCGTAAGCGAATCCCCGCTGAACTCGCACCGAACGGGAGACTTGTTTTTCTCGTCGGTAAACAGCAGCGCGCGGTCCAGAACGTCCATAATCTCGCGGCACTTTATTTCCGCGCAAATTTTATCGTCGCAGACAAGATGCTTTTTATACTCCATAAACTCCCCGTTTATAAGTCGGGAAATCATCGTATAATTCTCATCTACGAAGGAAATCTGGTTTTTGTCTATACTTATAGTAACATTCTTGTCATTTTCAACCGAAAGTAAACGCACAAGCTCGTCCAGAGTCCTTGCAGGAACAATAAAGCTTACGTTTTCATAATCAACGGGTTCACGCCGAAGTGCAATTCTTATTCCGTCCACTGCCACGACATTAAGCGTTTTATCCTCAATCTCGAAAAGGCATCCGGTAAGCGCGGGTTTTGTATCCGTCACCGCGCAGGCGTACCTTGTCTGGATAATCATACTTTTCAGCAGCTTCTGCGGCACGGTGAAACCGCCCTCCGCCCCCGACTGAGGAATAGGAGGATATTCGTCCGCGCTCATACACAAAATCGAAAGCTCGGTAGATCCGATTGAAATTTTGCAAATTTTGCCGTCCTCAATATCAAAACTCAAAACGCCCGACGGCATTTTTCTGATAATCTCCGAAAGCATTTTTGCGTTTATGACAACGCTTCCGTTCTGACCGTTTTCAACCTGTATTTTGGTACGAATTCCTATTTCCAGATTATAACCCGTTATAAACAAAACGTTGTTATCAAGCTCCAAAAGCAAGCCCTGAAGAGCCGCGATAGTGGATTTTTGCGAAGCGGCGTTCGACGTTGTCATAACGGCGTTAAGAATTACATCTTTGGCGCAGTCAAATCTCATAAGAGAAAAATCTCCTTTCAGTCAAAAAAGAATTATTATTTTTAATCATAATAATAAGGGCGGTTTATTTTGTGGAAAACCGAAAAAACGGCGTATTCAAGCGGCTTTCCGAAGAATTTTATTCAACCGTTCAATGTTCATAAAAAACTCAAACTATTAAATACCGATTTTAGTCCGCGAAAGCTGTTGAAATAAAGTTTACAAAACTGTTGAAATCACTGATTTGTCTTGATATTTTTAATAATATCTTCAACAATCGAGCGAAAACCGCTGTCGCGTTCCATTTCCTCCTTAACGGACTTAATCGCATACACAACCGTTGAATGATCGCGCCCGTTAAACTCTTGCCCTATCGACTCATACGGCAGCCCCGTCACGTCCTGAATAACGTAAATCGCAACCTTTCTTGCCTGCGAGATGTTTGCGGTTCTGCGCTGGGAGCGCATTTCCTCGGGCTCGATATTATAAATCTTGCTAACCTCGTTTACGATTTTATCGACAGTCACGGGAATGGGCTGATGATCGGACACAATATCCTTTATAACGTTCTGCGCGACAGCAATTGTGGGCTTCACCTGCGACACCATATAAAGCGCGTTCAGCTTTGTCACAACGCCCTCAATCTGGCGGATATTTGACTTCAGCTTTGTCGCGATGTAATCTATAACGTCCTCGGGAATAACGAAATTTAAAAGCTCGGCTTTTCTTTGAATGATAGCAAGCCTTGTTTCAAATTCGGGCGGTTTTACGTCCGCGATAAGCCCCGAGCTGAACCTCGTTCTCAATCTGTCGGAAATGGATTTTATTTCCTTTGCGGGGCGGTCGGACGTCAGAACTATAACCTTATTCTGGTTATACAGCTCGTTAAATATGTGGAAGAATTTTTCCTCCGTCTGCTCTTTGCCCGCGATAAACTGAATATCGTCGATAAGCAGCGCGTCGGTGCTTCTGTACTTATCGTCGAACGATTCTACGTCGTTTGTGGAGATTGAATGCAGAAATTCATTGGTAAAGGTTTCCGCGGGAGTGTAGATAATATTTATCCCGGGAAAATTCTTCTGCATTTCAAACTGAATAGCCGACAAAAGATGCGTTTTCCCAAGCCCCGAATCCCCGTAAATAAACAGCGGATTGTATTTTTCATGCTGTTTTTTTGAAACAGCCTTTGCCGCGGCAAACGCAAGGTTATTGCAGGGACCTACGATAAAATTATCGAAGGTATACGTTATTTTTTTATCGATAACAGCCCCCTGCTCCGGCGTCGGAACACTCGGACGGGCGTTGTTGTCGTAAAACGCGCCGTCGTCCACGATAATTTCCGCCTTCATGGGCACTCCGAGAACTTCCTTCAGTTGTTCTTCAATATACGGCAGGTAAAGCGACTTTAATGTTTCCTTTTTAAACTCGATATTTGTCGCGATAACAAAGGTATTCCCCTCTATTTTAACAGGGACCAGCGGATCAAGCCACAATTCTCTTGCCGATCCGGAGATATCGTATTCCTTTACGCAGTTATCCACCACGCACCGAAGAATATCCGACAAGGAGGTCAACTGATTTGCCTGAGGATTCATTTTACTTCACCATTCTTTATACATCTGAAAATTACAATAATCCGTATGACAGAATTACCTATTTAAATTATAACATAAACGGCAAAATTTTTCAAGCAGAAATAAGCGGTGAAAATCCACAAGAATATGTGAAAATTATACAAAAATTTTTCATACATTTATATTTTTTTAACAGTAAAAGGTTGAAAACCTCGCTTTTGAATATTACAATCCGATAAGTTAAACACAATTGTTGAAAACTATGTTTAAAGTGTGAAAAAATCGCAATTTGGACGGGTATTTTTTCTTAAAAACTTTGATTTATTATAACCTTGCTTAAAATTTAACTAAATTAACCCGATTTTCAAATAAATAATAATTACAAAATGTATAATTATCAAACAGTTTTAACAGAAATACAAACCCTTTATTTTTACCTAAACAAAAAAATGTTGAAAACCCGTATGTTGAAACCTGAAATTTATAACATTCATCGGTTTTTAAATGCAAACAGTTGAAAACGGCTTGTTTTTGTTGAAAACTATGTTTAAAATGTTAAAAAACCGTGCTGTTATGGGAAATTATTTTTGGGGAAAACGGTTATATTTTTTTCCCGACGGGTAACAAAAAATGATTTTCAACCAAATTTTGTTTAAGGTTGAAACAAAAAATTCATCTTATTTTAAATTAAAGCGCGAAAACCAAAAAAACTCCGCCCTTATCTAAGAGCGGAGCTTATATAAGCGCGTCTAAAATTATATCCGCGATTTTGTAAAGCGGAGCCTGAACCTCCACCGCGCCGATTTTGTACGCCTCCATCGGCATTCCGTACACCACCGACGAGCTTTTGTCCTGTCCTATGGTAAACGCTCCAGCCTGCCGCATTTTAAGGAGACCGTCCGCGCCGTCGCGTCCCATTCCCGTCAAAATCGCGCCGATAGCCTGCCCTCTGGCGACCTCCGCCACGGAATTGAACATAACGTCCACCGACGGGCAATGCCCCGAAACCTTTTCCCCCGGTTTTGACGAGACATAAAACCCCATCATATCCCTGCACACCCGCAGGTGATGCTCTCCTGCACCTATTATAATAAGACCCCGCCGCAGTCTGTCGCCGTCCTCGGCTTCCTTAACCTCCATTTTGCAGGAGCGGTTAAGTCTCTCGGAATACAGCTTTGTAAACCCCGCGGGCATATGCTGCACAATAACCACCGGCGGCGTATCCTCCGGGAACACCCTTACAACCTGCTCGAGTGCCTCCGTGCCGCCCGTCGACGCGCCAAGCGCGATTATGGCGTCGCTTTTCTTGATGCGCTGGTGACCTACAGAAGCAATTCCGTCGGAACGCTGTTCCGACTGCTGATTATCATCATGAGAGAACAAATGCGAAATATGCGAAACTGCTTTTTCCGCCTTTACAGCCGCGTCCATTGCCGCGCCCTTGATGTTCTGCGTTAAATTTTTGTCAACAGGGCTCTGTTTTGGCTGCGTCTGCGGGATATTTTGAATAATATCCGCATTCGGGTGCTTTAACTTATATGCCTTTTTAATAGCCGCGCAAAGCTGCGCCGCAAAGCTTGCCATTTCGCTGTTTGTGCGGGCAGCGGGCTTTGACATAAATTCCACAGCCCCCGCGTCAAGACATTCCGCCTTCCGTTTTTCGGAATTTGAAACCACAATTGTCGGAATATAATACTGCGGCAGCAGCTTTTTCAAAAACGCCGTGCCGTCCATTCTCGGCATTTCAAGATCAAGCGTCATAACGTCGGGTTCATACTGAAGAATAAGATCACGCGCAGAATAAGCGTCTCCCGCCTTACCGACTATTTCTATAGAATAGTCCTGTTGGATATAGCGGGACATAAGCTCTCTGAAAAATATGGAATTATCCACAACAAGCAGTTTAATGCGGTCCATATAACGCTCCTAAAAATTACCAAAAATGAAGCCCGAATATATTCTATGCCGAAAAGATCCGTTTACTTCTCGGATTTGCGGTAAATCGCGGGCTGAATATAATTAAACTTAGTCTCAGACCTGTTCACGCTCTCGGCATGCCCGATAAAGAAATATCCTCCCGGCTTTACAACATCGTAAAATCTGTTTACCAACGCCTGTTTTGTGGGCTGGTCGAAATAAATCATAACGTTTCTGCAAAAAATCAGGTCAAACGGCTTTTTCTTGTACTTTTCGGGCATGGGATCCATAAGATTGAACGTCTTGAAAATTACCTCGTCCTTTATCCCCTGGCAAATTTCGTATCTTCCGTTGCCGAGGTTGTTGAAATATCTTGCCTTCCACTCGTTGGAAAGACCCTTCATGCCGTCCTCTTGATAAATTCCCGTTTTTGCCTTGCCGATAACGCTTTGTGAAATATCGGTAGCTAAAATTCTCGTATCCCATTTTGCCTTTTCCGCGCCGAGATACTGGTCAATAAGCATAGCTGTGGTATAACATTCCTCGCCCGACGAGCAAGCCGCGCTCCATATTCTGAAACTGTGATCGCCCTGACAGGTTTTCATCATATACGGCAGGATGGTGTCCTTTAAAAATGTATAATGCTCGGGTTCGCGCATAAAAAAGGTATGATTTGTCGTAAGCTTATTTAATATAGTAGTAATTTCCGCTCCCGACGTATCCGACATGACAAGGTTCAGATACTCGTCATAGCTTTTTATGCCGCGCTCGCTTAACATATTTCCGAGTCTGCCCTGTACGAGAACCTTTTTCGCCGAAAGATTTATCCCGAAGTTATCGTACATAAATTTGACCAGACGCTGAAACTCCGCCTCTGTAATCTCAGGATTTGACACTTAAGCCTCCTGTTCGTCAAGCAGCTTTGCCACGTCCAGAATAAGCTTTGTGGTGTCGTTTTCCCCTCTTATCATATACTGAATAAAGTCGTTGGTGTTGACATTCTTGTTTTCGGGAGTAGCTGAAATATCGCCCGTGTGAATATCCTCAACGTCCGCCACGCTGTCAACGATAATTCCGACGGAGGTCTCGTTGAAATTAAGCGTGATTATGCAGGTGCGGTTGTTGTAGGGAATTTCGGGCTTTCCAAAGCGCGTTCTTATATCTACAATCGGCACAACCTTAGACCGCACATTGATAATTCCCTTGATATAATTCGGCACATGCGGCACCTTTGTAATATGCTGCATACCGATAATTTCGGTGACATACTGTATTTCAATTCCGTACACCTGATCGCCTATATTGAAGGTCATAACCTTGCCGAGAATACTGTTATCGGCGGCAAGCTTTCTGTCGCCCGACTGTTGTTTTGCGACCGCTTCTTTTATAACTTCGTTAGTCATGAAAAAATCCTCCTTAACCGATAAGCGTATTTGTATCGATAATCAGCGAAATGCTGCCGTCGCCCATTATCGTACAGCCCGAAAGACCCTCGCCTTTGATGTTGTAGCGCGACAAATACGTCGGGAAAGGCTTTACAACTACCTGCTGTTCTCCTATAAGCCTGTCGGCGAAGATGCACACACTCTTGTTGTCGGTTTCCACCAGCAGAAGAATGCCGTCCTCAAGGTTGGTGACCTCGGTCTCTATCCCGAATTTTTCGTGCATACGCAAAATGGGATAACATACGCCTCTTATCATAATCATCTCGTTGCCGCTGGTATCGGTAACGATCTGCCCCGACTCGACCTTAAAGCTCTCGCGGATAGTGGAAATAGGCACGGTGAATACAAGATCTCCCACCGTAATTTCCATGCCGTCGATAATCGCCAGCGTAAGCGGGATTTTAATAATGAAGTTCGTCCCGACACCCTTTTTGGAGTCAACTATGATTGCGCCGCCGCATTTTTCGATATTTGCCTTTACAACGTCCATTCCGACGCCGCGTCCCGAAAACTCGGTAACCTGCTCGTTCGTTGAAAATCCCGGCAGCAGAATAAGGTTCTGGATTTCCTTTTCGGAATATTCGTTTTCGGGCTTGGTAAGAATGCCCATTCTCCTTGCCTTATTCATTATCTTTTCGGGATCAATTCCCGCGCCGTCGTCCGACACGGTAATAACAACCTCTCCCGAAGCGTTCTGCGCGGTGAGCTTGATAGTGCCCTTTTCGGGCTTGCCCGCGTTAATTCTGTCCTGAACGTTCTCCTCGATGCCGTGGTCCATGCAGTTTCTTACAAGGTGCATAAGCGGATCTTGCAGACTGTCGACTATGGACTTGTCGACCTCGGTGTTTTCGCCCTCGATAACGAAATCGACCTCCTTGCCGAGCTTCTTCCTCATATCGCGGACAATTCGGTTCATTTTCTGGAACACGCCCGCCAGCGGCACCATTCTTATCGACATAACGGTATCCTGAAGCTCGCCGGTAAGCTTTTTAAGGTCGCGCGCCGCCTTGTTGAAGGATTCAAGCTCCAGACCCTCAAGATCGGGGTTGGAGATAACCATGGACTCGGTGGTGATAATCTCGCCGACAATATCATGCAGCGCGTCCAGTTTCGCGAGGTTTACGGAAATAAGGTTCTGCTTTTGCGCGCCGCTCTGAGCGTTTGCAACAGCCGCCTGCGCCTTTTCCACAGCCGCCTGATTTTTTTCCTCGGCGGTTTTTGGCGCAGGAGTGGGAGCCGCAGCCGTGCTTGCAGAAACGGTTTTTGCGGGCTCGGGAGGCAGCTCCGCCTTCGGAGCGTCGGAAGCCGCCGTTGCCGCCGCAGATTCCTCACCGGACAGCACCTCGTACGACTGCACGTTAAGCGCGGTTTCGATAAGCTTCAGTATGTAATCCTTGTTGTCCTCTTCCGAGAAGGTGATAAGAAATCCGTGGTCAACAATCTCTTTTGAGGTTTCGGGATTGGTTTCAACGTCCGCGGGAGAGAACTCCAAAAACGAGCATTCCTCGCGGATAGTGTTTATCAGCAAAAACGCGCGCAGGTTCTCCATCTGGCAGCCTTCCTCAAAGAACACGCGGACAGTCACTTTGCCCTTTTCGGTGTGAACCGCGGGTGCAGCGTCAGCTGCCGCGTTTTCGGTCTTAGCGTCGGGCGCAGCGTTCGGATTTGCCTCGTTTGCAAGCTGATCGCGAGCCTTGAGGAGCTTGTTTATTAACTCGTCGAAATTCATCTGCTCGTATTCGCCGTTTTCGTGGTTCTGAATAGCCTCGATCTGAGTTTTATAGGAGTCTGATACCTGGAAAACCAAATCGTATACAAAGCTTACATCGGTGATAACATCGGGGTTCTCGCGGATAACAAAGAACATATCCTCCGCCTTGTGCGCCAGCACGGACAGGTTTTCAAATCCCATCATCGCCGAAGAACCTTTGATGGTATGCATAATGCGGAATATTTCTTTAATATCTTCACTTTCAAAGGCGTTTGCCTGTTCGGTGCGGAGCAATATCTCGTCCAGCTGCTCTAAAAGAGAGTTGGTCTCGAAGAAATACATATCGAGCATTGATTCCATTCCGGGTTCGATTTTTGCCATAATATCAATTCCTTTCCGAATACTTTATTTTTTATTTGCCGCGTGATTTTATAATCAAAGAACCGCTTTTAAAAGCAATTCTAAAATTTTTTTCAAAAAGCCCTTTATTATTCTGAAAAAATATGCTAGAATAAAGTTACAGGATTAAACCTATTGGAGGAGATCATATGGCGCAGATTCCGCAGATTAACAACCCCATAACCTCAAAAAACTATAACTACAGTCCCCGTCAGCAGGACGCCAACACCGAGCCGTTCGACATTGTAAAGCTGACCGGCGTGGGCGGCGCGGGCGTAAATTCCGATTCCGCCGCGAAAAGCCGTCTTGAAATGGGCAACCGCGAGCTTATTCCCATGCAGGTGCAGGTCGCAAAGGATCCCACTCTTGCCGTCGAGATGCTCAAGGACCTTTTAAATGTCGAGGTCTTAAATCAAGCCCTCATTACCGGTCACACCGACCTTTACGGCAGTCTGGAAAATCTTGCCAAAGAGCTTTACGTCACCCCCGAACAGCTTGTTCAGGAAATAATCAACCAGGAACAGCAGAACACCATGTTCTCGGGACACGAGTTTTACGACGTTCTCCGCGAGGTAGCCCAGACCACCACCGACCCCAACACCAAGGAGCTTATCGGAAATCTTCTGAAGTCCATAAACTTCGCCCAGAACAGAAACGAAATTCTCGGCGCGCTTCGTGCGAACCTGAAGTTCTTGTCGGAGTACTACTCTCCGAACGAAAAGCTCTCCGAAAAGCTTCTCAATCTCTCCAAAGAGTGGGGAGCGGACGACGCGGAGAATTATTTCGACTACTTAAAGGGCGAAACTCTCGCAATACTGAAGGATGTCAGCGGAAGCCTTCTGAACGACGACAAGACCCAGATGCTTATACCCCTTATCACGCACAATCTTTCGCGCTATAACAACAGCCCGTATATGTGCAAGGAGTATTTTAACCTGCTTCTCACCCAGATTTCCTCGGGAACGCTTCGCGAGTCGCTTAAAAACTCGTTCAGCCGTTTGTATTCCGCGCTGTTTGACAAGAAACCGATGCAAAATCCTCAAACCATGGAAAGCGTCGGGGCGATGTCGGACGGTGAAGAAACAGAAAGCCAAGTCTACACTAATAATTATACTACAAACGGCTCACAAAATCAACCACTTTCGCCCACTTCAGAGCAGAAAAATTCGGAATTTGGCATAAATAATGATGAAATTCAGCAAAATATTAAAAATTCACAAGAGAATTTTGGTGAAAATGTAGATGATATTAGCTCTGAAAATTCGGAAAATGTTTCAGACGGGGAAGAATTTGAACAAGAATTGTCGGGTTGGCACAAAAATCTGAACGAAATGATGTCCGACCGAGGGTATATGCAGCAGCTTAAAGCTACGGGCTACAACCTCGAGCAGACGCTTTCGGCGTATACCCGCGGGCGGCTTGGCGGACTTGACGCGTTAAAACAGCTTTCCGAGGGGCTTTTCCTTGACGACAGCGAAAGCGCGCAGGCTATGCTTGCCGATCTTTCCAAAGTCAACACCATGCAGGAGCTTATTGACAACTTAAACACCATGCTCCGCGATATGCCCGATATTCCGCTTCGCGAGAGGCTTTACGGCGTTTTTGTGGACATAATTGAGAAAATGTCTGTCAAAAACGAGCTTCCCCAGCACGGAATTCGTCCTCCGGTAAGCTCGACTTTGGACAGTCTTACCGATTTTATCGAGAAAAATATCAACAACCCCGCGCTTAAATCGCTTGACAGCTTTAATGCGGCAAATCTCCTGCAAAGCCTGCTTAACGCGCCGGGAGTTTTCACGCCGCTTGCGCACTATATTTTACCGCTTGAGGTGGGCGATACAAGGGCTTTCGGAGAGCTTTGGGTGGACAACGACGAAAACAACCCCAACAACACCCCCGAGACCCAGCGCAACTATCATCTGTTCTTAACGTTTGATGTCGAGAGCATCGGGCGGTTTGAGGTGGATATGTACGCTTTGGGCGACGAGGTTAATATCGCCCTGCTTTACCCGCCGAAGTTTGATAAGGAAATAGAACCCATGAAGGAGCGGGTTACCAAAATTATCCGAAACAGCGGCTATCAGGCGAGAACGTTTGAGACTGCGCCGCTTAAAAAGCCGCATAATCTTGTGGAGATTTTCCCGAAGATAACGGAAAAACGGACCACTTTGAATACCAGAGTTTAAGGAGAGATAATTATGCCGAAACAACAGCACCCCATGTCCCCCGCGAATAACAAGCGGCTTTACGGGCAGAATGCCGCTGTCGCGCTGAAATACAACCCCGATTTAAACTACGCGCCCGTGGTGGTGGCGTCGGGTCTCGGAGAGCTTGCCCAGAGAATAGTAAACATTGCCGACGAGGCGGGAGTCCCCATTTACCGCGACGACAGCGTGGCGGCTCTGCTTGTAATGCTTAACGCGGGCGAAACTATCCCGAAGGAGCTTTACCAGATAGTTGCGGCGATCTATGCGGAAGTGGTGTACACATCTAATAAAATGCGTAAATAATCCGCTTTTGCAGAGAGAAGGGTTTTTATGAGCGCGAAATTCAGACAACAAAGCGAATATGCACAAATCTTTGTAATTGTGGGGTGTTTAGGGATTGTACCCGTGATGTTTGTCGGCGAGACCATAAGCGACGGCGGCTCAAAAGCGGGAGCGGTTTTGCTTTTGCTCGGTTATTTTGTGGTTTTTTTGGGAATAAGCCTGCTTTTGTACTATCTGCCTGCAAAATTCACGGCGGATGAAAAATCCGTTGTGTTCAGCATTCTCGGGATTAAAAAGCGCATTTTGTATTCGTCAATTTTGGAAATTAAGGTAACGCGCGAGTTTATCAAAGGCTACAGGGGCAGCGGGGGGCATTATGACGAGGTTATAACCTTTGTCTTACGCGAAGACGACGATTTTACCTGCCGTCGGACAATAAAGGTGGATTTTGACAAGCTCGCCGACGATCCCGAAACGCTCTCGGAAACCTTTTCCGACGGGATTTTTCTGAAGCTGAAGGAATATATTGACAACCTGCTTGACAAAACAGAAAAAATGTGCTAAAATGATAATGCTTTGACAATATGCTTTGTCAAAAAAAATTTAATACGGTGTTTTCTTTGCTAACCACCGTTAAAAAACAAGGAGTATTTTTATGCGCAAAAATGGGAAAAGTGAGATTTTCAACACCCCGAACCTTGTAAGGCTCGCTCTTGTCGCGGCGATTTATGCCGTGATGACCGTGCTTATCGCGCCGATAGGCTACGGACCTATTCAGTGCCGAATTTCGGAAATTCTGGTGCTGCTGTGTTTCTACCGCAAAGATTACAGCGTCTCTATGATTTTGGGCTGTTTTATCGCAAATTTGTTCAGTCCGTCCGGCTTGTACGACATCATCTTCGGAACGCTTGCGACGGCGGTTGCGGTAATCCCGATGTATTATGTGAAAAATATCTGCCTAGCGTCGCTTCTGCCTGTTTTAAGCAACGGCGTTATAGTCGGCATAGAGCTTTTCCTCTGCGGAGAGCCGCTGTGGTTTTCGATAGGGTCGGTCGCGCTTTGCGAGTTTATCGTAGTTTCGGTCGTGGGGCTGCTGTTTTTCAAGTTTGCGGTCGAGCGCACGCCTTTACTTAAAATAGTCGGTTCAACCAAGGAAATAAAGTGCAAGACCCCTAAAGAAACGGTTTAACAAACAAAAAAATCTCCCCGAATATTCGGGGAGCATTTATTATGTTCATTATGTATTCACAAGCATATT
Source organism: uncultured Clostridia bacterium (assembly GCA_947630655.1). Classification (GTDB taxonomy): domain Bacteria; phylum Bacillota; class Clostridia; order Oscillospirales; family Ruminococcaceae; genus CAG-115. Next base: position 22,970 of record CANRIQ010000001.1, read on the forward strand.
TTCCGCCTTTGCCACCAGTCCGTCCACATGGCGGTTAATATCGGACACCTCCGTCATCGCGGAGTTTATGCTGTTTCCTTTGTCCAGCGTTACCGAAATATTGTCGCGGACCTCGTTCATCATTTCCTCAATTCTTTCCATATTCTTGTTGATTTTGGAAACGATGTCGTTTACCTGCTTTATATCGGTAAAAACAAGCTCGTTGCTCTTCTGCGCCTCGGCGACAGCCTCCTGCGAGTGCCCCGCAAGCTTTCCGACCTCCTCGGCAACCACCGCGAAGCCCCGTCCTGCTTGTCCCGCGCGCGCCGCCTCAATCGACGCGTTTATCGACAGAATATTTATCTGCCGCGCAATATCGCTTATGTTCCCCGTAATATCCGAAAACCCCGACACGCTGCTGTTTATCGACTTCATGGCGGCGTTTATGTTCTCGCTCTGAACGCGAAGCTCTCCGAGTATCTCGGACAAGCTCATAACCTGGCTGTGGTTTGTGTTGTTAAGCTGAGAAATATCCCCGACAGCCTCCTTTACCTCGCCGATATTCTCGGTAAGCTGCGAAACTACCTGATTTAGCTCGTTTGTAACCTCGCCAATGGAAATATTTGTCTGCTCAATCTCCGAGCGGCGTATATCCGCCTCTTTTTGCATATACTGCGCACAGCTTGTAATCGCCGAAACGCCCTTTATAATCGCCTCCGCCATTTTTCGGCAGGTCGGGAAGCCGCAGGAGTGGCAGTTGTAGTTGCGCTCGGTTTCGGTGTGCTTGCCCATTTGGGTGAGCATTTCCTCTATTTCCTGCTCGGACACGCTTATTCTGTTTATCTGCTCGGGAGTATAATCCCTGACAAAATCATTAAGCTTAAGCTGCTTGTCAAACTGCAAAAACTGCTTATCGCGGTGCTTTCTGTCGAATTTCACGCGCTTTGTGCGGTTGTACTTTTCAATGCCGTTCATAATCCCGCTCATGCGGTAAATCGACATTTCCGTCCCGATAGCGGGACCGCTTCCGCAGCCTTTATCGCAGGACAGCACATCAAACACATCGGGCAGATCCCGCTCATTTATCTCCGAGTACAAATCAAGGTTTTTGTAAACGGAATCCGTTCCCTCCGAGGTAATAACGTTTAATGTGGGACATTCAAGCTCCAGACACGCCTTAAGCCCTCCGGGACGCGGATAAATCGCTCCCATACTGCCCTGTATTCCCGAAAACTCGAAATTCGAGCGCGTTTTCCCAAGCGTTTTGAAGTCGGTGCCGTTTTGCCGCAAAAGCTCTCCAAGCCGCTCGAACGTAACATTATAATCGACAAGCCCCGTTTCGCGGAACTCGTCCATTTTTGCGATACACGGCGACAACGCCGCGATTTTCGCGCTCTCGCCGAGGTATTTTCTTAAATACACCGCCGTGCAGAGCATCGGAGAATGCACGGGCGACAGGTTTTTAAGCGCGGAATGGCAATATTTTCTGATATAATTCACAATCGCGGGGCAGGGCTGCGAGATAAGCTTCGCGCCGGGGTGCTGTTCGAGATAGCGGACATGTCCCCAGGTGCATATATCCGCCCCGAAGGATACATCATATATCTTTTCAACTCCGTTCTTTTTAAGAATATCCAGAACGTTCCTCCAGCAGCCGTCAAACGACACCTTGACCGCGGGCGCGCAGATCGCAATGATTTTCTGCCCGCTTTTAAGGTCCTCCCAGAACCTTTCCGTATCGTCCTCATAGCTTCTTGCATTGTGGTTGCAGATTTTAACGCACGCGCCGCAGCGTATGCACTTATCGGGATTTATGTTGAACCGCACGTTGCCGTTTTCATCGTGTTCGACGGTGTTTGCCTCCATAGACGGGCAGACACGGATACAGTTGTTGCACGCAACGCATTTTGAACCGTCAAAGGTAATCATCTGCGACCCTCCCGCCTTGCCGAATTTGTTTTACTTCGCGTAGTCGACAATCCTGCTTTCGCGAATCATATTGACCTTAATCTGTCCGGGATATTCCATTTCGTCCTCAATGCGCTTTGCGATATCCCGAGCCAGAACCTTCATATCGTCGTCGTTTATCTGCTCGGGCTTTACCATAATACGCACCTCGCGCCCCGCCTGAATAGCAAAGGACTTGTCTACCCCGCTGTAGGAGTTGCAAATTTCCTCAAGCTTCTCAAGACGCTTGATATAGTTTTCATAGTTTTCGGAACGCGCCGCAGGTCTTGCCGCGGAAATTGCGTCCGCCGCCTGCACCAGACATGCGATTACGGTTCTGCACTCAACATCGCCGTGGTGAGCCTCGATAGCGTGAATTACCTCGGGGCTTTCCTTATATTTCCTGCACACGTCAACGCCGATCTGAACATGTGAGCCCTCTATCTCATGGTCTAGAGCCTTTCCTATATCGTGCAGCAGTCCCGCGCGTCTTGCCAGAGCCGCGTCAACGCCCAATTCGCTTGCCATAATCCCCGCCAGATGCGCCACTTCAATCGAGTGATTGAGAACGTTCTGACGGAACGAGGTTCTGTACTTAAGCCGCCCGATAAGCCGCACCAGCTCGTGATTAAGCCCGTTTACATTCGTTTCCATAACCGCGCGTTCGCCCTCCTGCTTTATGCGCAGTTCAACCTCTTTACGCGCCTTTTCAACGGTCTCTTCAATTCTCGCCGGGTGAATACGTCCGTCCTGAATAAGCCTTTCGAGAGCAATTCTTGCAATTTCTCTTCTTACATGATCAAAGCAGGACAGCGTGATAGCCTCGGGAGTATCATCGATGATAAGGTCAACGCCGGTAAGCGTTTCGAGAGCGCGGATATTGCGCCCCTCGCGCCCGATAATGCGCCCCTTCATCTCGTCGTTCGGAATAGCCACAACGGACACCGCCATCTCCGACACGGTATCTGCCGCCAGTCTCGCAATAGACAGCGATATGTATTCCTTTGCCTTTTCGTCGCACTCGTCCTTAAGCCTCTGCTCATATGCGGAGATCTTAACCGCCTTTTCGTGGTTAAGCTCGCTGTCAAGCATTTTCAGCAAGTGATCCTTCGCCTGATCCTGTGTAAATCCCGAAATCCGCTCGAGAATTCCCATCTGATCGGCTTTAAGCTGTTCCGCCTCGGCGATTTTCTCATCAGCCTTTTTGTGCTTCTGGTGAAGCTGTTCTTCAAGCTTCTCCATTTTGTCGGTCTTGCGGTCGAGATTTTCCTCCTTCTGAGCCACTCTCCGCTCGGAACGCGAAACCTCGCTTCTGCGCTCCTTAAGCTCCTTTTCGGCGTCGCTTTTCAGACGCTGAACGTCCTTTTCCGCCTCCGTCCGCATAGCGTAAATTTCGTCCTTAGCCTCCACGAGAGCAGCCTTTTTCATAGACTCCGCCTTCTCGACAGCCTCATCGATAATTCTTGCGGACTCCTTTTCCGCCGACTCAAACTGAGCCTCGGCGGACTTGATACGATGCTTTACGCCCTGCTTAAAGCAGACGAAACCGCTTAACACCGCTCCCACGAGCAGAGCCGCGACTCCGATAAGCACAGCAACGTAAAAATCGACTTCCATTGTCGTTTCCCCCTCCTTATTTAATATCCGCGCTGCGAGAACAGGGAAATTCGGCGCGAATGTAAGATAATTCGGCGGGAATAATATACAATTTTCAGACGACGGCGCAAAAGCCGTCAGATACCCCCCATTGCGGTTCTTTGTTTTGTATACCGAAGCGAGCCTATATATCGGGAAATTCGCCCAAGGCAGAACCCTTTTGTCGCGCAGAGAGGGCGCGGGAGCGGCAGGCTGTCGGTTTAAAAGCGCGTCGCGCTTGCAAAAAAAGGAATTGAATTTAAGGATTTCTCCGTAAATCGTACATTATACCGCCATAACGTTATATAAATAACAATCATAAACGTCAAAGCCTTTTCAATATAACCCGTTCAAAAAGACCTTATTTATATTTTACAACAATTTTACTAAATTGTCAAGTAAAATACACATTTTATTTTGTAGGTTTCAATACTTTTTTCCGTGTAAAGCTGAAAACAGCCGTTTTTGTCAAATTCAGGAAATTATTTTTTGAACGAATATCTTGCAAATCGGATAAAAACAGTTGATTTTTCTGAAAAAATATGTTAAAATATTTATGTATAATTCTTTCAGGCTGTCGATAAAGCCCCATCTGCTTTGTCAACAGCCTGTAACGGAGTTTTTATACAAAAAATCGGGATATTATGTATAATAATCTTAATCATACGAAAGGCTTTCAAACTATGTCAGACAGATTTGCCAACCAATATCTTATGGGAGAGCTTGCCAAAGAGATCTCAAAGGTCATAAAGGGCAAGGACGAGGCTTTGCTTATCGTGCTTACGGGGCTGCTCGCGCGCGGACACGTTCTTATAGAGGACGTTCCCGGGGTCGGAAAAACCACGCTTGCCATGGCTATCGGCAGGGCGTCGGGAATGAAGTTCCGCAGGGCGCAGTTTACTCCCGATGTTATGGCGTCCGATATTACGGGATTTACTATATATAATAAGGAAGAAGGTCTGTTTGAGTACCGCGAGGGAATGGTTATGACAAACCTTCTGCTTGCGGACGAGATAAACCGTACCTCCCCGAAAACGCAGTCGGCATTGCTGGAGGCGATGGAGGAAAAACGCGTTACGGTGGACGGCGAGGTTCACGAGCTGCCCGAGCCGTTTATGGTTATCGCAACGCAGAATTCACAGGGCTATGTCGGGACGTTTCCGCTGCCCGAGGCGCAGCTTGACCGTTTTATGATGCGGCTGAGCATGGGTTATCCCACGATCGCCGACGAGGCAAAAATTATGATGGACAGGCTTACGGACAACCCCGTAGACCATGTGAAAAACGTTATGACGCTTGAACAGCTTTGCGACTGCATTGACGACGTAAATTACATCAATTTTGCGGACAGCCTTTGCAGGTATGTGGCGGAGCTTTCGGCGGCTACGAGAAACCACCCCGCAGTGGCTCTGGGAGTGTCGCCCCGCGCTTCGGTCGCGATTATGCAGGCTTCAAGGGCGTTTGCGTATCTTCTGGGGCGGGAGTATGTCACGCCCGAGGACATTGTGCGGCTTTTGATACCTGTTTTCGAGCACAGGATAATTCTCCGCCAGGAAACAAGGCTCAGCAAGAAAACGGTGCGTTCGGTGCTGGAGGACGTGGTGTCCTCGGTGACTCCGCCGGTAAAACGGAGCTGATTTTATGGTAAAGAACCGTATTATATACGCTCTGCTTGCGGCGGCGTGTCTGGCGTTTTCGATTGCGTACACCTCAAAAATATCCGCGGTGCTGCTTATAATGGTGCTTTTGTACCCGATTGCCGCGGCTTTGGCAACGGTTTTGCAGCTTATTTCCGTTTATGCGGATTTTGACAGCGAACAGCTTGTTTTCGATAAAAATACCCGTTTCGAGTTTTTCGTAAACGTCACAAACAATTCGATTTTCCCCTGCGTTCCCGCAGAGCTTGTGTGCGAGCTTCCCGACGTCGATACCGGGAGATTTAATGAAAAGCACGTTTTTGTGTCGCTTGCGCCGTTCGGTTCGGCAAAGCTTGCGGTGGAGGGAAGGCATCTTTACAGAGGGTGCTATAATTGCACAATACGGAAAATCGCGGCGGTTGACCCGCTCAGGATAATTCGCTTTACAAAAAAGGTCGGCAAAAGCTGTCAGATGATTTTTCTGCCGAGGAAGATTGAGCTTCACGATATTGTAAGCTCTTCGGTGGGCGAACAGAGCTTTTCCCGCCCGAACCCGATAACCTCCGAAAAAGAGGATTTTTCGCATGTCCGCGAGTATCGTGACGGAGATATTATCCAGCTTGTCCATTGGAAATTGACAGCAAAGCAGGACGAGCTTATGATAAAGCAGTTTGACAGCATAAACGACCGCCGCGCGCTGGTTTTGTGCGATATGAGCTGCGGCGAGGGCGATGTGCTGCTTACGGCGGACACGATAATAGAAACCGCGATTTCGTTTGTAAAGGCGTTGCTGGACACGGGCGTGGGCGTTTCGGCGGATTTCGGAATAGCGTCGGAGGGCGGCGTTATAAACGTGAGGAACAAGGGCGATTTCGAGCAGTTTTTCCGACTTATGTCGGTGCTTCCCGCGCAAAACGGGCGTGAGGACCTCCCGTCCCTTATTGACAGCGCGGATAAAAGCACGGCTGCGGTGATGGTTATTATCACTTCGTCGCTTTCGGACGAGGTAATTCTCCGCGCAAGGGCTCTCGGCGAATACTGCGCGGTGTATCTGGCGTATGTAAATCTCGCGTCAAAGCAGGTTGACAACTCACTTTACGAGGACAATTTCCTGTTTTTAAACATACGCGGTTCGGGCGAGGACGCGTTGAAGCTTGCCGCGGCAATGGCTCAGAATTCGCAGTAAACAAGCAAGCAGGGCTTATGCCTGCAAATATATTTAATAAGGAGAAAGAAAAAATGGACATTAAAGCAAAAATCGACGAAGTCGTAAACAAGGTCAAGAGCGACGGGAATTTTGCCGAGAAATTCAAGAAAGAGCCGATAAAGGCGGTTGAAGAGGTTGTCGGCGTTGATCTTCCCGACGACGCGGTTCAGAAGGTTATCGACGGCGTTAAGGCAAAGGTGAATTTTGACGGAATTGCCGACAAAATCGGCGGTCTTTTCGGCAAGAAATAAGATTTTACAACAGAACATCAACACCTCCGGGCAACTTTCGTCCGGAGGTAATTTTTTAAATTTTTTGCAACAATTTTGGCAATTACCCGGTATTATAGTTGAAAAACATAACGAAAGCGGGGAATTTTTATGAAAAAAGCAATCTGCCTTATAATCGCGGCATGTTTGCTGTCGGGGTGCGTTTATACGGAGAAAAGCGAATTTGCTTCACCCGAGCAGCTTAAAAAGTTTGTGGAAGAATGCCCTTTTGAGGAAATAACTCTCCCGAACGGTGAAAAAATCCCGAAAACCGACGCTGTCGCCGCAAAAGAAACCCGTCTTTCCACGGGGCTTTATTTCGATATAGGCGTAGTGCGGTTCGCAGAGCCTATTTTTGAAAGCTCGTTCGACACGCCCGATTTGTACGAGCGGCTGATGTCCGACGAGGGCTACGACCATATACGCAGCATAGAAAACGCCGAATATTTAACCGTCCGCGCGGGAGACGTCCTCGAAAACGGGCTTACTGTCGAAAAAGCGCAGTCCGTCTTTAAATACTTTTTCGACGGCAAGGAAGATTTTTCTTGCGAGGAAATCTCGTTTTCGGGACAGCTTGAAATGGAGGGTATTATCACCGAAATAAAGCAGGACGACGTTTACGATTTCCAGAAAAAGGGAGATTTGCTGTTTTATCCCGACGGCGGAAGCGGCAATGTTTTGCTTATGTATCAGACAGAAGAACCCCTTGTTGAAACAATTATAGGTGACGGGGATTTCGCGCTTATTTATGACGGACAGCCGCTTTTTGTGGGGAATATCGGCGATTTGGGCGAATTTCCCGAGGTTTCACAAGCCTTGTCCGAAAACGGTCATACAAGGGTAAAATTGACCGCCGAAGGGATTGTTTTAAAAAACAACATCACCAACGGCGGCACTGCAAATATTGCTTCAATCACGCTTAAAGCAGACTATTGAGAGCATTTTTAACGCTTTTATGCAAATTAAAATTATGATCCCGCAACGAGCATGCCATAAGTGTCGGCACGGCATAAAACGCGATTTTCACGCCAAGAAAGCGGTACGCTCCCCTGTACGCGTGAAATACGCCCTTATTTTCCAGAAATTCGCGGATTTTCCCGTAAGCCGCCACATAGTCATTTATGCTCTTTTCGGAGAGCGAACCCGTAATACTGCCCTTGTGATGAACATAGTTATAAAGGTTGCCGCGGATAACGGCGACCTTTTTCGCGTAGTAAAACAACTGCGGCATTACGGCAACATCTTCAAAACACATACCTGCGGGGTATTCTATCTTATTCTCGGTAAAAAGGCTGCGCCGAAACAGCTTGTTGCAGGAAAAGCTTCTCGTGAAAATGTCGAAAAGCAGCGATTTCAGCATTTTCTCCGGGGAAAACACCCCCGAGCGGTGCTTGAAAACACAGCCCATACGGAGAGTGTCCGCGCCGTTTACGTTTTTGTACCCGCAGACCGCAATGTCCGCGTCGGAGCGTTCTGCCGCATTGTACAACGCGGAGAGGAAATTTTCCTCGACAAAGTCGTCGCTGTCTATAAAAGCTATGTACTCGCCGCGGGCGTTTTGCAGCCCTAAATTACGGGCGGCGGACGTACCCGAATTCTCCTGCGAAATAACACGGAGCTTGTCCTGCTTTTTTGAAAAGCTTTCGAGTATTTTTAAAGAATTGTCGGCAGAGCCGTCGTCTACCGCAATTATCTCGTATTCCTTGTCGAAATCCTGATTTAGTATCGATATAAGACATCTCTCTAAAAAGGGTTCGGCATTGTATACCGGGATTATAACAGAAATTATAGTGTTCATTGCAGTGCGTCCTTGTAAAATATTGAAAAATGGTTATATAATATTTTTAATTTAGGCTGGTGAGGCAGCCTTTTTTGTCACAAAATGTAGTGTTAAGAATATTATACTATCAATTTATTGATTTGTCAAGAAAAAGTTAAAAAAATCTTGTGAAATTTCCTTAAAATGCTTGCAATTTTGGGGAATTTGTGTTATAATTATAGTACCAAGATTATAGGCGGGGTTTGGTATGACTTATAAAGAAAGCTTTATTAAATTCATGGTGGACAGCGGCGTGCTGAAGTTCGGGGAATTCACCCTTAAAAGCGGCAGAGTCGCGCCCTATTTCATAAACTGCGGGAATTACAAGACGGGTTCACAGCTTGCAAAGCTCGGAGAGTATTACGCCGAATGCATAAACGAGCACGGGTTGAAGCCCGATACGCTGTTTGGTCCTGCTTATAAGGGGATACCTCTTTCGGTGGCGGCGTGCGCTGCTCTTTACAATAAGTTCGGCGTTGACTGCAACTATTGCTTCGACAGAAAGGAAGTCAAAGACCACGGCGAGGGCGGAATGTTTGTCGGGAAAACGCTTGAGGACGGCGAAAAGGTCGTTATTATCGAGGACGTTATGACAAGCGGAAAGGCTCTGCGCGAGGTGCTGCCGAAGCTTCAGGGCGCGGCGAAAATCAGCATTGAGGGCATGGTTATCACTGTCGACCGCGCGGAAAAGGGTCTTAATTCCGATAAGTCCGCCGTAAACGAGGTTTTTGACGAGTTCGGCGTTAAGGTCTATTCGATTGTCAATATCGAGGACATTATCAAGGCTCTCGAGGACGGAATTATCCCCGGGGCGGAGTTCGTCGGAAAGATGAAGGAATATCGCAGCCGCTACGGCGCGTGACCTTATAAATTACATAAACAAGGAAGTTTATATAGGAAATGGAAATGCCTTTTTCGCCCAACGAGGGCAAAAATCTTGTGATTTCGACGGATTACGGCGATTTTGCGCGTTATCCCGTCAAAACTCACGTTATTACGAAGGACGACGTTTTAGAGGACGTTCTTGATAAATACGTCCGGGAATATATTCAAGAGGGCGACACGGTGATTATGTCCGAGAAGATTGTGGCTATTTCGCAGGGTCGCGCGTTCCCGGTAAAGGATATTAAGGTAAGCAGACTGGCGAGATTTCTCTCGAAGTTTGTTGTTAAGACCAACTACGGCATTGGACTTGCGATGCCCGAGACCATGGAGCTTTGCGTGCGCGAGGTGGGCAGGGTGAAGGTGGTTTTTGCGGCGATAATCGCGGGTATTGCTAAGATTTTCGGAAAGCACGGCGTTTTTTACAACATCTGCGGCATGAAAGCCCGCGCGATTGACGGTCCGTGCGATTACACTCTTCCTCCGTACAACACCTACGCGAAAATGGCTCCCGATAAGCCCGACGAGGTCGCGGCTCGGCTTTCAAAGCACATTGGCGCGGACGTTGTTATAATAGACGCAAACGATATTGCGGCAACGGTTCTCGGAAAGCCCCGCAAGGACTACGAGGAGAAGTTTGCAAGCCAGGTGTTCAGCGATAACCCGCTGGATCAGTGCTCGCAGCAGACGCCGATCGCTATCGTAAGAAAAGCGGAGAGATCCGCAGGGTAATTGAGGGTTACAGGAAACTGTATTTTATTTGAGAGGTGATAGTTATGACAGTAGGTAATCAGGCAAGAATTCAGTTTGGTGTGGCGCAGGTTCAGGCGAGGTACGGAAATACGCTTGACAGCCTGTACGGCTCGATGCTGGCGAACAGGTATAACTCTGCGACAAATAAGATCGCGAAGTATTCCTCTTCCACAAAGACGCTGAACGATCTTTTAAACAGCCGTTCTCTCAAAAACAAGAGCGACGAGTTCCGTTCGCAGTTCAGCGAGCTGTACAAGAACATTTTCGGCATTTCCGATGATGAAACCGAAGAGTCTGCGGTAAGCACCGCGCAGTCTGTAAAGGCTGCTTCCGCAAGCGCGGGCGGCGCGGCGGAGTCGATAAAGGATTTCGCGAACGGTCTGAAATACGGCGGAGAGCTTGATGTCGACGCATATAAGGCTCAGGCGCAGGCTTTTGTTGACAGCTATAACGAGATGATTGACAAGGTCGGCAATTCCGATAATCAGAACGTTCTGCAAAAGGGCGTTTTGATGGTAAATTCCACCAAAGTCTACACAAGCTCGCTTAAACGCGCGGGAATTACTGTCGGCGCGGACAATAAGCTGACGCTTAACAGTGATTTGTCGGGCATAAAGGCTTCCGATGTCAAGGTGACCTTCGGGTCGAACGGCTATTCCGATAAGGTAATTCAGAAGGCTCGGCAGATAAATTCGCTTTCGGGCGGCTCGGGGCTGTTTACAAAGGGCGTTTCGGGCAGCACCGGCTCGTCAAGCTCGAATTCTTCGGACAAGGTTGACAATTCGGGAACGTTAAAGGCTCTTACCGAGGCGGTGAAGGAATCCGCGACGGCTGTGAAGTCCTATGTTCACGGACTGGGCTCGGAGGACAGCGAGTTTACCGCGACGGATTTCACTAAGACCGCAAAGGATTTTGTTGATAATTTCAACTCGTTTATTGATGAAATGAATAAATCCGATGATGTAAGCGTTCGCCAGAAGGGGCTTATTATGCAAAGCACCGCGCACGCGTACAGACATGCGTTAAAGCGCGCGGGGATTGAGGTCGGCAACGACAACAAGCTTACTCTGGGCGATATGTCGAAGATTACCGAGCAGGACGTAAAATACGCGTTCGGGTACGGCGGATTTCTTGACAAGGTGACCCAGAAGGCGGATCAGGTTAAGTCCCTGGTTGGCAGCGCGAGCGCGATGGGCTACGGCGCGAACAAGATTTCTACATACGCGTACAACACGGGCGCGCTGTTCAGCGTTTACGCATAAGATTTTCGGATAAAATTATCCCCCGTTCGTAAGGACGGGGGATTTTTTTGTTTATTTCTAACAAAAAAATTTTTCCGCGCCCGTCAAAGTTTGTCGAAAAACCGCCTTGATATATATATATAGTATAATGATATTTGCGGGTCCTCCGCGAATTTTTGAAAGGACAAAAGGGTTCTAGACAGATGAAAAAGAAAAAAATAATGACGCCGTTAGCTCGGGCGCTTTTGATAGCTTTGGGGGCAATTTTGCTGATGTATGCAGTTGTAGCGTTGATTACGTCGCCTTATTGGTTAAGTCCTTTTGAGCATAATACTGGCATTCAAATTGTAATCGAAGGTGCTAATTCTGTTATAAGTGGATCCGGACACGGAGAACACGTAACTTTTTATGATGGTGACGATCCGGATATTACTATCCCCCAAAAAATAGGTTGGACAAAAATATGCGGGGTAATGTTACAAGGCAATAACATCATAAAAAACGTCGACATGTCGGACGAATTTACTGAAGTCGAAGTAATTTATTTCAATGATTGTGAAAAACTTAAAAAGATGAGCATTCCCGACAGTGTGAAAGAAATTGAAACTCTTCAATTTGAAGACTGCAAAAATCTAAAAAAGATAAATCTTCCGGACGACTTAACTACAATTGATAGATTTATTTTAGAGGATTGCCCCGATCTTGAAAATATAGCAATTCCGGAAGATGTGGAATATATCAATTTTTATCCTATTGAGGGCTGTGATAATGTTACATTTACTTACGACGGCATGACTTACGACTACAAGCATATTGATGAACTCCGCGAAGCAATAAGAATAAACAACGAATAAGCCGACCCCCGTTCACACGAACGGGGGCTTTCTTATTTGTGAAGCCGCTTTATCATCTTAAACGCGAGGGCGTTTTCGGTGATGAGCGGTTTTTTGTGCGAGAAAAAGATTATCCCGTCGGCGGGCGCGGTAATTTCCCCCTCGACAGCCCCCTCGTATGGGTGGATAATCTCGGCTAAAACGTCTCCGCGGCAGACCTCGTCGCCCGCGCTGTGAAGCTCGCGGTAAATTCCCGCCGCAGAGCTTTTTATGTTCATCATCTCGTCCTCGTCGAGAATTGTTCCCATATAGCCGCCGTGACACTTGTACTTGATAATTCCCATTCGCGAGAGAAATCTCAGCACCGCAGAAACTCCCTGTTCGGCGGAGACGGTATCAAGCATTTCGGTGGAGTTTGTGTACACCGAAAACGCCGCTGTTCCCGAAAACTGCCAGTTGTAGTTTAAGGTGGTCTTGTCGGCGGCATTCGGCGTTCTAAGCAGCACATACGGCAGCCCAAAGAGGTTTGCAAGAGAGGTGTTCTCCTTGCAGGTCTTCATCATGCGAACATGCGGCACAAACACTCCCGGAATGTAAAAGCTTGCAAACTGCACTCCGTATTTGTACTGACAAATCTCCTTGAAAACGCCCGCCGCAATGCGCTCGGTGGTCTCTCCGTCGGGGTTTCCGGGGAACATTCTGTTTATATCGGTGTTGTCAAGGCACCAAAAGCGTTTTGAGATGTTCGAGCTGAAATTATTCAGCGACGGAATAACCAGTATTTCCCTGTCGAACGCAAAATCTCCCTTTTTTTCGAGATGCGCGAGAATTTTCACAAGCTGCCCGCACATATAAAGCTGCTGGATTTCGTCGCCGCGAAGCGAACCTATTATACAGCAGCTTTTTTCGCCTTTTCCGAAGCGGTATCCCGTAACGCGGAATTCATCGCGGTAAAGTCCCGCCAGACTGTAAACGACGTCTTTTTTCATAAATCAGCCCTCGCTCGGCTTGCACACGTCAACCCATTCCCTGTATTCCGAGCATTTTTCAAGCTCGGGAACGGAAAGCTCCACCGCGGTGTTTGCCGTACCGCAGGCGGGGTAAATTATCTCGAAACGCTTAAGCGACTCGTCAAGGTAGACCTCCACGCCCTCGTTCACCCCGAACGGGCAAACTCCTCCGACCGCGTGACCCACCATATCGACCGCCTGTTCAGCCGACAGCATTTTCGCTTTTACGCCGAATTTCGCCTTGAATTTCGCGTTGTCGATTTTAACGTCTCCCGCCGCCACGACCATTACCGCCTTGTCGTTCACAAGAAACGTAATCGATTTTGCTATTCTTGCAGGTTCACAGCCCAAAGCCTTTGCGGCAAGCTCCACCGTCGCGCTGCTTTGGGAAAATGTTTTAACTCTGCCGCCTAAACCGTATTTTTCAAGCTGTGCCTTTGCCTTTTCCGCTGACATTTTTCTACCCCTTTTACCTCATTTCTCGGGAACGACATAATAGCCGTCCGCCCGAACCCCGTCAATCGCGTTGATAAAATCGCTGAATTTCGCGTAACCGTAGTCGCCGAAATCAAACTCTGGGAAATTTTTCTTGATTTTGGAGCTCAGCATTTTAATGCTGCACCCGTCCGAGTCCTTTGCGAAGTTAAACACAAAATCCTCTATCTGCTGGGTGCGTTCAAAGAATTTTTTATCGATATACAGCTTGTTGCTTTTTGCCGTAACGCCCTTTATCTGCGCAATAAGCTTTTTTACCGTGCCAAATCCGAGGTCTTTAAGGTAATCCTTGCCGTATTTCTGCGAAAGAACCGCTCCCAGAACCGGCAGCAGAACGCCCTCGTCCTGTTCCTGCGCGCAGCTCGCCAGAATATCGCGCTTTACGGCGTTCAGGTCGGGCTTTTCGGCAGCCGCCTTTGCAGAAGCCTTCTTTTTCGGATTTTCAGCTTCGGTTTTGACAGCTTGGTCGGTTTTGGTTTTCTTTTTGGGTTCAGCCTTAACAATATAAACAAAGTTTTTCTCGGTCTTTACCGTTTTAACAGACGAAACCGCCGTTGTAAAGTCCGAAAACCCGAGCTCCGCCAGATAATTCTTGCCGTATTTTTTAACAAGCATACTGTTTAGCTGTCCGAGATTTCCTCCCGCGGGCATATTGTCGGAGGCGTATTTTACTATCTCCTCCGAAAAAGCCTCGCCTGTAATCTTCACAACCTCGGTTTTATTTGCCGCAAGGGAAACAACGGTGTTTTTCCGCGCAAGCTCGGGACGCTTGTCAATGAATTTCGCAAACTTTTTCGACCCGAACTGCGAAAAATCAACCTTCCCGAAGGTTGACGTAACATAATCGCTTACCTTGGTAAGCTCCTCTGCGCCGCCCTCCTGCCGCTTTAAAAACTCGACAATGACGTTTGTAATTTCGGCTTCGTTCGGAGAGTTTTTATTTGGAGAAATTTCGGCTTTGGGGGAATTTTCCTCCTGCGGACGGGATTTCAGCGAAACAAACGCGCTGTGCCGCTGAAGCTCGGAAAAGCTGTCGATAAATCCCGAAAACCGCTTGAACCCCAGCGCGTCGAAATCCACGTTCCCATAGCGCGAGGTGAGAAACGCGTTTATTTTCGTGAGATCCAGCCTTCCGTCGTCGTTTTCGCGGACGTAGTCCAGCACTGCTTTCCGCAGAATTTTCTCGTCATAGTCACCCGCGTTTTCGCAAACCTGATTTAAGTAGCTGAAATGGTGACAGCTTGACGTAAACGCAAGCGGGGTTTTGACCTCGCCAATGCCGATAACAAGCTTTCCCGCCTCGCGAAGCCTTATCGCAAGCCGCGTAAAATCGCTGTCGCTTGTAACCAGCACAAAGCCGTCCACTGTCCCCGAATACAGCAAATCCATAGCGTCGATTATCATCGAAAAATCGGTGGCGTTTTTCCCCGCGATATAGCAGGTCTGCTGCACCGGAAGGATTGAGTTGTTAAGCGCGGGAAAATGCCAGCCGTTGCCGCCCTTTTCCCAGTCTCCGTATATGCGTTTGCAGGTAAGCTCGCCGTATTTTGCCGCTTCCTGCAAAATAAACTGCGCGTATTTTGCCGAAACATTGTCGCTGTCTATAAGCAATGCCAATTTTTTCTCTTCTGCCATAACCTCTACTCTTACCTCTTACATCTTACTTCTAAATGGCCACCGGTATCTTCTCATCAAACTCGTGATAACGGTAATTTTCCGCTTTAAAGCTGTTTTTCGTGAAAGCGTAAAAATCCGTGATGTCCTCCACCGTCATAACGGGCGCGTCGAACGGTTTTTTTTCGATCAGGCGTTTTACCGTGTCGACATGGCGGTCGTAGATGTGAGCGTCCGCAATAACGTGAACAAGCTCCCCCGCCTCATATCCCGACGCCTTCGCGAACATAATCACCAACGCCGCGTATTGACACACGTTCCAGTTGCTTGCGGTAAGCATATCCTGCGAACGCTGGTTTAAAATAGCGTTCAGCCTCCCGCCCGACACGTTTAACGTCAGTGAGTACGCGCACGGCGCAAGAGCCATTTCACAAAGCTCCGAGTGATTGTACATATTAAGCAGAATTCTCCTTGACGCGGGATTGTTTTTCAAATCGAACAACGCCTTATCCACCTGGTCGAATTCTCCCTCGGGATAACGGTGCTTTACGCTCATCTGATAGCCGTAAGCCTTCCCGATAGAGCCGTTTTCGTCCGCCCACGCGTCCCAGATATGCGAGGAAAGCTCCCGCACATTATTCGACTTTTTCTGATAAATCCAGAGAATTTCGTCAATTGCCGAGCGGTAGTACGTCCGCCGAAGCGTAAGCAGCGGGAATTCCTTTGTAAGGTCATAGCGGTTCACCAGCCCGAATTTTTTGATTGTATGCGCGGGAGAGCCGTCCTCCCAGCGCGGACGGACGTTCATATCCTCGTCCGAAACGCCGTGTTCGAGTATTTCACGGCAATTGTCTATAAAAATTTCGTCTGCTCTGCTCATCGCTCATAACCCTTCCCGCTCTCAAAAAACGCAAAAACACCGACATTAAGCCCTCTGTTGTAAATTCGAGGGCTTTTCGGAGATTATTTTACTGTTCGCTTAAAATAAACATATCGTAAATCACGCGAATGGCGTTTTCAAAATCCTTTTCGTCAATTCCGACGATAATATTAAGCTCGCTGGACCCTTGGTCAATCATTCTGACGTTTATATCCGCGTGGGACAACGCCGCGAAAACCCTTGTCGCAGTACCCTTTTTGGACTTCATTCCGCGCCCCACGACAGCTATAAGCGCGAGTCCGTCGATTATCTCGAAATGGTCGGGGCGGACAACGTCCTTTATCCGCTGTTCAAGCTTTTCGCGCTGACCGTCAAGGTCGTGAGAATTTACAACAACGCTTACCGTATCAATTCCCGTCGGCATATGCTCGGGGAATATCCCGTGATTTTCCAGAACCTGCAACAGACGGCGCATAAAGCCGTTTTCCGAATTCATTCTGTCCTTTTCAATCGAGATAACGGAAAAATCCTTTTTCCCGGCAATACCCGTGATAAGGTATTTCGGAGAGCTTTCATCGGCAGACGGCACAATAAGCGTTCCCGCGTCCTGCGGAGCGTTTGTGTTCTTGATATTTATCGGGATATTCGCGCTTCTTACCGGGAAAATCGCGTCCTCGTGAAGCACTCCCGCGCCCATATATGAAAGCTCGCGAAGCTCGGAATAGGTTATAACCTCAATTCCCTCGGGTTTGTCGACAATTCTCGGGTCTGCAACCAGAAATCCCGAAACGTCCGTCCAGTTTTCATAAAGAGACGCTCCCACAGCCTTTGCGACTACCGAGCCCGTAAAATCGCTTCCGCCGCGCGAAAACGTTTTAATCGAGCCGTCGGGCATAGCCCCGTAAAATCCCGGGATAACCGCGCGCGGAGTTTTTTCGAGAATAGCCCCCAGGCAGGCGTTTGTAATGTCCGCGTCGAAATTGCCCTTGTTGTCAAAGAAAATGCCCAAAGCGGCGTCGATAAATTCGTATCCGAGGTAGTTTGCCAAAACGATGCCGTTCAGGTATTCTCCGCGCGACGCGGCATAATCGCGGTCTGCTCCGTCGCGGAACATCGCCCCGATTTTTACATATTCGTCCTCCAGCGACAGCGACAGCGACAAATCGCTTATAATCCCGTCATAACGCTCGCGCACGGGCGCGAAAGCCTTAGCAAAGTCTTCGCCCGCGGACACCTTGTCATAGCATTGATATAAAAGGTCGGTAACCTTTGTGTCGTCCTTAAAGCGTTTTCCGGGCGCGGACGGCACGATATAGCAGCGTTCCTCGTCCGCGCGGATTATATCCGCTACTTTTTTGAATTGTTTTGCGTCGGCAAGAGAGCTTCCGCCGAACTTTACAACTTTGCTCATAAAATCTTCCCTTTCTTTTGCATATATATTACTATTTTATCACAAAAAGTATTAAATTTCAATAGGAAAACAAAATTTTTTGCCCTCATTTTGTGCTATTTTCAGTTATGTCAGCAGTACAACACAACATGAACGCGTTGAACGCGTACAACAAACTGAACGCTAATGTAGCAGGTCTTAAGAAGTCCAGCGAGAAGCTCTCCAGCGGTTACAGAATTAACCGCGCAGGCGATGATGCTGCCGGCTTGGCAATTTCCGAGAAGATGAGATCTCAGATCCGCGGCTTGAACCAGGCGGTTCGTAACTCGCAGGACGGCATCAACATGATCCAGACTTACGAGGGCGCAGCTCAGGAGTCCCACAGCATTCTGCAGAGAATGAAGGAGCTCGCTTCCGAGGCAGCTAACGGTACATACCAGAACGAAGTTGACCGCGACGCTATTCAGCTCGAATTCGATCAGCTGAACGATGAGTTGAACCAGATCGCAGACACCGACTTTAATGGCGTTGTAATGCTCAACGGCGGTCAGATGGCAGACGGTCTTAAGGCGGCTAACGGCAAGTTTGACTATGCAAACAGCACTCGTGCGGCTATCCAGATAGGCACTTCGAGCAACATGATCGTTGGCATCGGTACGGACGGCAACAACACAACAGATACTACAGCGGGTACTGTAACATTTACCGCAACTAAGTATGATGACGGTACAGTTTGCTGGCAGGCAAGCGAAGGTGCAAAGGGCACGTTTACTAAAGGTGGCGTAAAGGCTGACGGTGCTCCCTCCACAGCAAACGCAGCAACCGGTGGTTTTACCTATAATGGTGTTACAGTAAATATTGACACGGATAAAGTTGTTTCCGGCGATACTATCACCATAAACTTCTCTGCTCCTAAGACTGCAGAAGGTCAGACTTCGGATGTTACCGGTACTTCGACTGATTGGGGCAATGTAACAACATCTGCAACAGTTACCGCTCCTACTATTTCGGTAACGATTAGTGATGAAGCTATCACAAGTCAGGATATTGCAGATGCATTGAATTACCTCAATAAACTCACGATTGAATCCGGCGTAACTAAGGGCAGTCTTAACAGTATGAAAGTTAATGGAGTGACTCTTTCGTTTACCGCAGGTGCAACCGTAAACGCCTTAAAAGAAGCTTCAGATGATTTGGTTACTTTTGAAGACGGGTCCGGTATCTATATTGATACGGATTTGCATATCCAATATCGTGACAAAGATGGAAATAAAACTGCACTTGCTGACCTGAAAATGATGGAAGCTACAAATGTGAATAACTCCGGCACAATTACTACCGAAGTTTATACAACGAAGGCGTCCTTCACACCTGCGGCTGACAAGGGCGTAAAGCTGCTTGAACCGAACGGAAAGGTTTCCCAGTCTAACTCCAACTATAAGGCTGTTGGTCCTCTGACCTATACCGACCAGTTGGTTCTCCAGACCGGCGCACGCACCAAGGACAGCGTAAACTTCACGTTTGCTTACGATACCGACGGTATGGGCGGTCTAAAGGCTAACCTCGATATTTCCGCACGCGCTAACGGTCTGAACACCGCTAACCTCAGCCTCTCCACTCAGGAAGACGCTAACGCGGCTATCGACCAGATCGACTGCGCTATCAATAAGGTTTCTATGGTAAGAGCTACCTTCGGTGCAACCCAGAACCGCTTGGAGCACAAGATCACGAACCTCACCACCACTTCCGAGAACATCCAGGAAGCGGAATCTGCGATCCGTGATACCGATATGGCAAGCGAAATGATGAATTACACCAAGTTCAACATCCTGCAGCAGGCTGCACAGTCCATGCTCGCGCAGGCGAATCAGCAGCCGCAGTCCATTCTGCAGCTCCTCGGCTAATTTTAGTCGGTATAAAAAACAAAATGCGTTTCCCCCCCGCCAAAAACGGGGGGGTTTTATCTAAATAATAAGAAGCAATTTTGAAACGGAGAATTAAAATGGTTCTATCTATCGGAATGATTGTGAAAAACGAGGAAAAATATCTTGACAGATGCCTTACGGCACTGAAACCGATACTTGACAGCATTGACAGCGAGCTTATTATCGCCGACACGGGTTCTACGGACAGCACGGTAGAGATCGCAAAGAAATATACCGACAATGTTTTTTATTTTGAATGGATAAACGACTTCGCCGCAGCAAGAAACTCCACTCTTGAAAGGGCAAAGGGCGAGTGGTATATGTTTCTTGACGCCGACGAAATTTTTGAATCCTGCGATGATATAATCAGGTTTTTTAAAACGGGCGAGTACAAGAACTATAAGTGCGCAGGATATTTCATAAAAAATTATACAAATTCCGAGGATTACAGCTTATTTACATCGTTTATTACCACCAGATTGTTTTGCCTGGAGCCGGGAATGAAATTTGTCGGCTACGTTCATGAGTCTATGAATCCTTGTTCCATGCCAATAAGAGCACTAAGGGACGTTGCGGGTCACTACGGATATCTGTATAATGTCAAGGAGATAAGAGAAGAAAAGTATAAGAGAAACTCTGAACTTTTGCTGAAGCGTCTTGAAATAGAAGGACCTAATCAGCTTATTTATTTACAGCTTGCACAGACCTTTGCTCTGGAAAATGAAGAAAAAAGACTTGAATATTCTCAGCTCGGACTTGACTGTCCCAATGGCAACGACGCTCTTGTTGTGGCTCTTTATAACGAGAAGATTTTTCACTTTTACAGGCTGAATAACTGGGAAAAGATTATTGAGCTTTGCGAAGAATATTTTGCTAAAACCGAAAAGAGCCATAATGGCGGCAGCCTCAGCACAGACGCAGATATTTACATTTATATGGCGGTAAGCTATAAAAACCTCGGCAAAAACGCACAGTCGATTGAAACGTTTAAAAAGGTTTTTGAGCTGTATGATAAAGTTGCAAGCGGAAAGCTCTTTACAAGCGAGGTCGTTTTTAATCCGATTAAAATGGCACTTTCGGGTAATAAAAACAGTGTGATATTTTTCTTCGTGACTATTTGTACAGCTGAAAAAGAGTACGAAGCTGCTGCTGAAGTCCTGAAAAAAACGGATATTTCTGCTTATTATGTAAGAGATAACAATTTCAACAAAAAACTTTATGATGACTTTGAAATAATGCGTCATACCGGGAATTACCACCGCACGCAGGCACTTTATAATCACTTTGACAAAAGAAACAGGACGATACTTAAAATCTTCATCAGAAGAGAGGCAGAAATCAACAATCCCTCTCCAGACGTAAACAACCTGTTCAGGAAAATTGTCAAGAACGAGCCTGATTTCGTAAAGCTTCTCGATACAGTAAAGGAGCATTTACAGAGCGGAAATTGCCTTGAAAAAGCGAAAAAACTCACCGAAACGGGGCTTGGAAGCTACTACGAAATCTTGTATTATCTTATTGTTGAAAAGCAGGATATTTCGTTGATTACTGCGCTTGAAGGATATGATTTCAGGTCTGCGGCGGACTTTTGCAGAGATACTTTTAAGGATTTTTACGAGGCTCTGGAAAATTATCCGATCAAAAGCATTTCTCCGAACGGCTTGCCGGGAACTCTGAATTTACTTGAGAGTGCAATGAAGCTCTCGTTAAGGGATAACAGAGATATAGAACCGCTTTTCACGCTGTGGGGAATAACGGGGCTTGCAATCTGCGAGGCTGAAAATCTATGTGCGGATGAGCTTACATGGCAGCTTTTCGGTGCGGTTATGTCGGCGGAGGCGATAAGCGAGAAGTCGCAGGGGAATTTCAAGGAATGCCTGAATGCCCTTACAGCACTTGTAAGGCAATATCCTGAGGCAAAACCGTTTGTTAAGGCAATAAGCGACAAAGTTCAGAAACAAATTCAACCTGCGGGCGAAATGAACGCACTCGCTGCCGAATTTAAGAATAATATCCGTATGCTTATCGCAAACGGAGAATTACAGCAAGCCGAACAGCTCCTCGGCGAATATGAAAAAATTATGCCGAACGACAGCGAAACGGCGGAGCTTAAAAAAGAAATATATGATATGAGGCGGTAATTTATGCATAATGTTATTGAAATAAACACAAATAAAATGGAGCGTCCCGATGAAACCGACAATCTCCTCAAGGTTCGCGAGCAGATTGCCGCAGGCTTTGACAGATGTGAGCATATTTCGGACGCTACAATCGTTGTTGTTGCATTAAACAGGCTGAATAAAACCAAAGAATGCGTCGAAAGCATACTCAAATACACTAAAAATGTGGATTACGATTTGGTTCTGATTGATAACGGTTCGACAGATGAAACACTTGAGTATCTGAAATCTGTCGATTATGAAAAGGTAAGAATAATTCACCTGACAAAAACAGTAAGCCTTCCTGTTTCTTTATATTATCTGGATTTAAAATCCGTATCAAAAAACGTTGTTTTATTGGCAAACGATATGATTGTCAGTCAAAACTGGCTCAGCAATATGCTTTACGCTGTCAAAACCGATAAGAAAATCGGAATGATGGCGACTATGAGCAATAATACAAGCAATCTCCAGGACCCGGGGATACCGTATACCGATATAGACGACTTTCAGAGAAAAGCGGCAGAATTTAATAAGTCCGATCCCTCAAAGTGGCAGGAACGTTTAAGACTTATGACAGTTGCGGTACTTGTCACAAAGGAATGTCTTATGTCGATTGGCTGGCCTTTCCTGGATATAGGATATGCCCACGATTTTTCTGATGA
>CANRIQ010000002.1 GCA_947630655.1 uncultured Clostridia bacterium
TAATATGACGCCCTTTGCCGGAAGCACCCGTTTTTGCGGCTCTATGCTTGTTCACCCCGAGGACGTTCCCGAGGACGCGGATTCCTGCACTCTGCCGAACGGCGATGTTGTGCATTTTTACGAGGTTATCCCGCTTTACCGCGATGAAATACACTTCAAGTCCGAACACGACGCAAAAACGCTTCTGGAGCGTATGCGTTCTCACGGCGTGGGACATGTTGTCGATGTTTCCCGTTCAAGCTGCTGTGAGGAGTTAAACTACGAAAACGACGATTATATGTTGCTTGACTGCATTGAAACCCATTCCGACAAAATTGCCGAAAAAAATCTGCCGCTTGACAAAATAAACGGCTGCAATCACATCGCGGTCTTTTTAAGGTGGTGCATAGAACACGGGCTTATGTTCAGCGAGTTCTATGAAAACTTCCCCGATATGGCAGATGACCTTAAAAGCGGGAGAATGACGGATCTTCGCGGATTTTTCTCGGAATACTTCGACGGGGCTTTTCTTTCGCAGTATTTAAACCGCTGCGGGGCGAGGTTTGCGGATTATTATTACGACTGGGACAAAAAGGACCTTTCGCATTTCTATCCCGCCGACGTTGACCGCTATGCCGAGGAATATTTCGGTTCGGAGCGGTACGCGTCGGAGGAATTTAAAGACGAAGCGTATATGTTTGTGCCGTTTGATGAAGAATATTACAGGGGCTTGTCAAAATATATAGACAAGGCTTTTGAAAGGTTTATAACGGAGCTTAAAATTCAACGTCTCGGGTACAGCCGTCTGCTTGCAGCCGACGCGGAAAGGTTTTTCGGGCTTTCGGCAGGGTTTGTAACGACCGCGGACGAATTGTCGGGCGGGGAGTTTAAAAACGCCTTGTCGCAGTGCAAACACCCGCGGCTTATTATCATCGACCCTTATCCGAGGATTTCGCGGGACGATCTTTCCGAGCTTCTTGAAAACGTCCTGACGGCTGACGCGGTTTTTGTCACGGCGGCTGTCGCGGATATTCCCGATATGGAGGAATGGGCACGAGAGCAGCTCCCCTTTGCGGCTGTCGGAACGCTTCCCTGCGACGAGCGCGTAAAATCGCTTCATCGGAGCATCGAAAAACGCTTTGGGGCGGATTTTTCAATTCTGACGTTCGACAGCATGCGCTCGGAGCTGTATCTGAAAAAGGGCGATAACGAATATCTTCGATTTTCCGACCGCGGAAATTATTTCGACGACCCGCGCTGCACCGATATTCTCCCCGATTAGAGCTTTTTCGCAGGAAAAAATTTTTTACCGCTTGCAATTTGTTGCCCTCCGTATTATAATTATTATAATTAAGAAAAAAACGGACGTTTCAGCTCGCGAAAAAAGGAGGATCTATGAAAAAATATCTTGCGGCAATAACTGTGCTTTGTCTGTTACTTTGCGGGTGCGCGGACAGCAATACCGCACAGAACAGCGCGCAGATCCCGTACAGCAGTGCCGATTTATCCGCCTCGCAGGGCGCGCTTTCCGAGATGTCGGACCACGGGCGCATAGAGGGCGAAAGGCTGTCCTTTACCGCGGAAAACGTCTATTCCGAGGGGGAATATTACTCGGTGGAGATTTCGGGCGTAAAACTTGACGACGACGGCTCTGCGTCCGAGCTTGACACTACCTATGTAAACGATGTTCTGTACGGGGATTTCAGGCTTGACCTTATTCTTGACGGGACAAGGATTGGAAGCCTTAAGATAGATGTTCCGCGCGGGGATAAGTTTATGATACTCGACAGCGCGGCGGAAAATCTCTCCTACGGGTGCGAGGTGCTGTCAAATAAAAAGGAATACGGCGCGGACGAATATCCCGATATTATACAGCTTGATTTCTTTTTGCCGAACGAAGGCGAAATTCCCCAGTACGCAAGATATTTTGCAATCTTTGAAAGCCGGATTTGCGAAATCCCCGTATACGAAAACGGAGCTTTGGCGGCTCCTCGCGGCACGCACCTCGAAATGAAGGGCGCGGGACGTATGATACAGCATCTTGTGGTTTCCGGGAGCAAGGGGTATAGAAAAGCTAAATTTGAATACAATTTTGATTTGGAAAACAGGCGTCTTGTAAGGCAAGAGGTCGATTTTTACGGTTGGGAGTAGAAAAATGTCTGATAAGGAAAAATTCCTGCAAATCTACAATGAAAAAATAAAGCGCGACGGCGCGGACAGGCTGCTGGATTTTCTCGAAAACAAAAGCGATTTCTTCACAGCACCCGCGTCAACGCGCTATCACAACGCGTATGAGGGCGGGCTTCTGCGGCATTCGCTGAACGTTTACGAGTGCCTTTGCGCGTATCTTGCGCGAGAACGCGTGAAAACTACATACAAGCTCTCGGTGTCGGAGGAAACGGCGGCGGTTACGGCTCTGCTTCACGATATCTGCAAGGTGAATTTCTACAAGGTGTCCTACCGCAACTCCAAAAACGACCGCACGGGGCAGTGGGAACGCGTTCCGTTTTACACGATAAATGACACTCTCCCCTATGGTCACGGCGAAAAAAGCGTTTATATGATAAGCGGGTTTATAAAGCTCTCCCGCGAGGAGGCAATGGCAATACGGTGGCATATGGGCTTTTCGGGCATCGAGGACAAAAACACCATCGGCGCGGCTCTGGAGAAATATCCGCTGGCGTTCGCGCTGTCGGTGGCGGATATGGAGGCAAGCTATTTCCTTGAGGGAGAAGAAGCGGAGGAAAATTGAATACATAAGCGGCAAAGTAAAATTTGCCGCTTTTTTTATTTAGTAAATTTTGCCTGTGATATATTTTCCCAATTTGGGAGAAACTATTTCCGAATAAAAATTCGGGAGATGACGGTTATGAAAAAATTTATATGTATTCTTACAGCCGCCGCAGTTTTTCTCGCGCTTAAATTGCCGCTTACAGCACAAGCCGAAAGCGGTCCGCGCGCGGAAATACTTTTTGAAGCAAATACGGGGCAGATGATCTATTCCAAAAATTCCGAGCAAAAGCTTCCCATGGCGTCGATAACCAAGGAAATGTCGCTTTTGCTCTGGGCGGAGGATATCGAAGCGGGGAAATTGTCGCTTGACGAGCCCGTAAAAGCAAGCTCTGCCGCGTCCTCGGCGGAGGGCTCGGTAATCTGGCTTTCGGCGGGAGAAACCCTCACCGCCGCAGAGCTTCTCGAAGCGGTTATAGTAAGCTCCGCAAACGACGCGTGCATAGCCCTTGCCGAGCATTCCGCGGGAAGCGAAGCGCAGTTTGTAAAGCGTATGAATTCCCGCGCCGCCGAGCTTGAAATGACCAACACCAGATACACCAACTGCACGGGTCTTGACGACAGCGGTCATTACACCACGGCTCACGACATCGCAATCCTCACCGCGGAGCTTATGAAGCACGAGGTTTACCGCGGGTGGTGGCTTACGTGGCTTGACTATCTTCGCGGCGGGGAAACCCAGCTTGTAAACACAAACAAGCTTGTGCGGACGTATAAAGGCATTCTCGGCGGCAAAACGGGAACCACCGACAACGCGGGGTGCTGCCTTACCGCCTGCGCCGAGCGCGGAGATATGCGGCTTGTCGCAGTGGCTTTGGGCTGTGAGAGCGACGACGAGCGTTTTTCGGCGGTGAAAGAGCTTCTGGATTACGGTTTTGACTCGTTTGAAAAATTCACCCCCGAAACCGACTTTTCAAAGCTGAAGCCGATAAAGGTCACGCGCGGCATTGACGATTTTATAGACCCGATAATCAAAAATCAGGGCGCGGACTGCATAATCAAAAAGGGCAGAGCCGCCGACATAGAGTACGAATACACCTTTGTGGAGCAGTGCGACGCGCCCGTAAAGGCGGGGCAGTTTCTGGGGGAGTATCTTGTGACGCTTGACGGCGCGGAGGTTTTCCGCTCGGAAATAGTGGCTTCAAGGGACGTTCCGAAAATGAGCTTTTTCAGGTGTCTGGGACTTATTTTCAAGGAAATAATTTCAATGTAACTTTTTCTCAATTCTGCCAAAAACACGGAATAATTTCCGCCTGTTTTGCAAGAATAATTTTTGTTGAAAAATAATAACTTTCGGTGAAAGGGTGTATAAAATGTACAAGGCCTTGGCGGTTTTGGGAATATGCGTCGCGGCGGCGATAATAATAAGCGGCATTCCGAACGCCGTGGAAAGCGCGGTTCCCGTGTCGGAAACGCTTTGCGCGGGGGTGCGGGGGTACTGCGAAAAAGCGGGGGGCAGCGGAGAGGTCGCTTTTTCGGAGCAGCATGAGATAACCTTCGCGCTTCCGCTGGTGATAGAGAAATTTTACGTCCGCGAGGGCGACGAGGTGAACGTCGGCGATACGATAGCCGCCGTCGACAGAAAATCCTCCGCTTCGCTTATAGAAAGCCTCGGAAAGGTGCAGGCTCTGGCTATTTCGTCGGCGGATATTTCCACCGCCGCTGCACTGCT
Organism: uncultured Clostridia bacterium; assembly: GCA_947630655.1. Classification (GTDB taxonomy): domain Bacteria; phylum Bacillota; class Clostridia; order Oscillospirales; family Ruminococcaceae; genus CAG-115. Next base: position 4,442 of record CANRIQ010000002.1, read on the forward strand.
TCCCGAAACGATAACCTCCGACTGCTCGGGGCGGGTAATTTCAATATCGGGCAGCGGAAAAGCCGTCCAGAGCGGCAGCAGCATAGCAACCGTTGCAAAAACCGAAGATATTGAAATAACCGCCGCCGTAAGCGAGCTGGATATTTCAAGGGTTAAGGTCGGGCAAAAGGCGGAATTTACACTTGCGGCATACCCCGACGAGACCTTTACGGGACATGTTTCCAAAATATCCCAAGCCGCCCGAAACCGCTATAACGGCGCAGTTCTCGAAACCGTCCTCGATGTTGCGATAACTCCCGATAAGCCCGACGAACGCCTGAAATCGGGGCTTTCGGCGCAGACGGAGATAATGCTCTCCGACCCGCGCGAGGTGCTTGTAGTGCCTTATTCGGCGATTTCTCAGGACGACGAGGGGGAATTCGTCTATGTTTATGAAAATCAAAAAGCCGTCCGGAAGAATATCGTCACGGGCGCGGAGTTCTCCGACGGCGCGGAAATAAAGTCGGGGATTGGCGGCAGCGATATTATTTTCGCAAATCCCGAGGAAATTGCAGACAAAAGCTATGTCCGCGTAGCGGATAATCAGTGAAACAGAGGTAATTGAGGAAATTGAGGTAACAATGACGATAACCAAATCCCTTGTCAATATTTTCCGCAGCAAGACCCGCTCGCTGCTTACAATGGCGGGAACGGCAGTGGGCGTTTTCGCGGTGGTGCTTATTTCAACGGTGGGTTCGGTGGGAACCTCGGAGGTCAGCAAAACGCTTATAACCATGGGCGTTGACACACTGCTTATCCAGACCGCCGACAACGCCGTTTCCGTAACGCTTACCGACGACGATGTAAACACCGTGCGCAAAATCGACGGAGTAGACGACGTTATGCCGCTTATGGCAAGCATGACAGAGTCGCATATTCTCGACCGCCGCCTTGACTGCTACGTCTGGGGCGTAGACAAGTCCGCCGACCGCCTTATTTCTCTTACAGCCGCTCACGGAAGGCTTATAAACAACGCCGACTGCGCCGAACGCGCAAAGGTGTGCGTGATAGACGAGCAATTCGCGCTTCAAAGCTACGGCAGAAGCAACATTGTCGGCAAAAAGCTGCGTTTGTTTCTGGGAGGCAAATATCACGAGTTTGAAATAGCGGGCGTTGCAAAATCGGGTCTTTCCTCGCTTCAGGGAATGCTTTCAAACATAATGCCCGGGTTTATGTATATCCCGATAACCACCATGCAGCAGCTCTGCGGGCGTTCAACATACGACAAAATTGCCGTAAAACTCACCGATATGAACGCCGACCCCGCGATAGTCACGCAAATTACCGATGAGCTTTGCCGAGTAAACGGCTGCGCCGACGGCTACACCTGCAATAATCTGCTTTCGCAAAAGGGTCAGCTTGACGATATTTTGTCGATTGTCACAACAGCCTTGTCGCTGGTTGCGGGAATTTCTCTTGTCGTGTCTGGAATTTCGGTTATGACGACCATGATGATGAGCGTGGGCGAACGCACCCGCGAAATCGGCGTGAAAAAGGCTATCGGCGCGAAAAAACGCGATATTTGCGGCGAATTTCTCTGCGAAAGCGTTATCCTGACGCTTCTGGGGAGCGCGGCAGGAATAGCGGCGGGAATTCTCGTGTCGGGGATAGGCTGTCTTATCGCGAAAGTGCCTTTTACGGTGAAGCTCGGCACGCTGATTTTCCCTGCGCTGGCTTCCGCGGCAACGGGCGCGGTTTTCGGGGCGTACCCCGCGGTGAAGGCGTCAAAGCTCAACCCTGCCGAGGCGTTGAGGTTTTAAAAAAATGCGGGCTGCCCGAAAGCAGTCCGCTTAAATAATATGGAGAATTCAAGATGAACGATTATTTCTTCTTGCGGTAAACGACCGCTGCCGCGCCTGCGATTGCCGCGAGACCGAGCGTCAGAGCAACGCCCTTCGCGCCCGTTTCGGGGTTGTCCTTCTCGGCGGAGGGGGTGGAGGTGCTGTCGGAGGGCTTAGAGGTGTCGTCGGGTTTGGAGGTGTCCGCGGGAGCAGACGCAGCTCCGTTGTAGGTTACGAATTTTACCTCATCGCCGTTTGCAAAAAGGAACATATCATCAGAATATGTTTCAACCTCATTTGCGTTTACCATTTCGGAAACACGGTTGAAGTTCCTGTCAACAAGGTAAGCCTTGCCGTCTTTAATAACGGGGGCGTAGTCTCCGCGAAATTCACCGGCGTCGTCAAACCATTCGCCGATTTCGTTGCCGTCTGCGTCGAGGAAGCCCCATTTTTCGTCCATGCTTTCAACTAGATAGGTTTTGCCCTCGTCCTCTGTGCCGATGTAAAGATAGCCATTGTCGTTACAATATTCATTTGTAGTTACATCAATAAGACCTGCGGTCATATTCGATTCACCTTCGGGGCGTGTCTTCATCAGTTTATTGTTATATATTCTGTTGCCGCCGGAACTTCCCCAGAAATTAAAATTATTAACAACTTTGTCTTCCTCTGTTAAATAAAGAGTCCATCTCCCCGAAAGAGGCGATTCAGCATCATTGACATATTGCTCGTTAATTACAAAATAGTTACTGCCTATTGCACAAAAATCACAATCAATGACATTTTTGGCAACATATAACTTGTTTCTTGAGCCATCTTTTCCTATACCGTAAAAGATAATATCCCTTGTTGTACCATATGCGGGGGATTCAATTCTGACGTCGGGGTCAGAATCTGATAACGAAAGAGCATATCCAACATACTTGCCGTTAAGGTCAGATATTGCATATGTATAGAATCTAAAACCGTCCATCATACCGATTTCGTGAACCGTTCCATCGGGTTCATATACTTTCAAGAAAGGACCGTTATCTTGACAAATTGAATATCCGTCACCTCTTGTATAGCACCAATCAACAGGCGGAGTATAAACTGTTGTTGCCTTGTTGTTGGCTTTGTCAATGTGTACTACATGTCTCTTTGTAACATTGTTCTCAGTGTCTCTTTCACTCAACTGCAAATATTCGCTCTCGCCGCTCCACCAAGTTATATTTTTGCTGAAATCAAGGTCGGTTTCAACATCGGTGTAAGTAAGCTCGCCGTTGTCGTTCTTTTCGAGATGAACGATACCGCGAATATAATTGCTGTCATCGTAATATAAAATATAACCGTCCCCAAGACTTGAGTATTTAGTCATTCCATGAACGTCCGCAAAATCAAGCGTTGCGAGTTCTGCCTTATTTTCCTCTGCGAACGCGCACACCGAAGCCGCGCTTACCGCAGTCACTGCCGCCAGCACCGCCGCGGCTGTTCTTTTAAACCTCATAGTTTTATCCTCCAAAATTGTCGAATTTACATAAATGAAATCTCATTTACACACAATATTATACACTCAATCACAGCCAAAGTCAAGAGGCAACATGCATTTTCAGCATTTTAGATAAATGAAATAAAATGTACATAGCCATTTTGCACAAATATGTCATTATAATAACCTAAGGGGTGAGGTGCAGTGACATATTATGAAAATCTGCGTGTAATACGGGAGGACAGAGGCTACACACAAAAGCAAATAGCGGAAATTTTAGAGACCACGCAGCAGTATTATTCAGATTATGAAAACGGAAAGCGCGAAATACCCATTCGCATTTATATAAAGCTGTCAAGATTTTATCATGTAAGCATTGATTACCTCGCAGGTCTGACCGACATACCCGAATTTGTGTGTGGGTCGAACGAGAAAGCGGGTGCCGGGTAACGACTATTTACCCGTATTAGCCGAGAATTTTGAACATTTTTTCGGTTTGTTCTTGACAATGGGGAATTTTTGTGCTATAATATATATGTGAAATAAAAAACGCCAAAATTTTCACAGCATCACAAAAATATCCCTCGGAGTGGCAGCTCCGAGGGACTTTTTATGTAGGCTTACCGATTACTCGTCCCCGTCAAGCCATTTGCAGATAAGTTCAACGAACAAACCCGCTGCGACGGAGCGGCAATGCCGCTTTCTCCCAACGTTATGTTGCATATCTTTGCACACTAATCTCTGTAAGGCAATAACGTTGCTGATTTGTTGTCCCAAATGTAACATTCTGTCAATTTTTGTTTATTTTCTGAACAATTTCACGATTTTTCACATTTTTCTTGACAACGCAAAATTTTTGTGCTATAATGTAGATGTGACAGATAAAGGTGTTAGCAATCCATGTGCCACAAGAATATCCCCCGAGGGTGCGACCTCGGGGGACGTTTTATTTGCCGGGCTTACCGTTTGCCGTGTCCGTCAAGCCACTTGCCGATAAGCTCTACGAGCAAACCGGCTTCGACGGAGCGGCAATGCCGCTTTCTCCCAACGTTATGTTGCATATCTTTGCACACTAATCTCTGTAAGGCAATAACGTTGCTGATTTGTTGTCCCAAATGTGGCATTCTGTCAATTTTTGTTTATTTTCTGAAAAATTTCACGATTTTTCACATTTTTCTTGACAACTAAATTTTTTTGTGCTATAATGTAGTTGTGAGATAAGAAATGCCAGTAGTTTCATACCATCACAAAAACATCCCCCGAGGTGGCACCCTCGGGGGACTTTTTTTGGCACCTCGTGCCTAGGTAATTTGCCGGATTATCGGTTTCGGTCATTTAAAGAGCAGATTATTTCAACAAACAAACCCGCCGAGACAGAAACCATAAACGCCAGTAGTATATCCATACCATCACCTCCTCTCGAGTAATCTCGGAGGTAATCCGGCAATTTCATTATACCATAAAGCGGACATTCTGTCAATTTTTGTTTATTTTCTGAAAAATTTCACGCTTTTTCACATTTTTCTTGACAACGCAAAATTTTTGTGCTATAATGTAGTTGTGAGATAAGAAATGCTAGCAGCTTTCACACGATCACAAAAACATCCCCCGAGGGTGCCTCCTCGGGGGACTTTTTTAAGTAGGCTCACCGGATTAGTTGTCGCCGCCGAGCCATGTGCAGATAAGTTCAACGAACAAACCCGCTGCGACGGAGCGGCAATGCCGCTTTCTCCCAACGTTATGTTGCATATCTTTGCACACTAATCTCTGTAAGGCAATAACGTTGCTGATTTGTTGTCCCAAATGTGGCATTCTGTCAATTTCCGACACAAAAATCCCCCGAAACGTATTCGGGGGATTATCTTTATCCAACACTCAAATTAAAGCTCAATTTTCCCGTAAAGCGTCGCGTTCTTTTCGGTATCGACAGTCTCTTTAGAAAACTCGCCTGCGTCGGCGTTCTCATCGGGCTGATATTGGCGGCGTTTGTACTCGCGCTCAAAGCTGGTAGAGAAACCGCTCGACTGGCGATAGCTTCTCGTAGACGCGCCGTCCGAGCGTGTGCGGTTTCCGCGCTTTTTGCCGTCAAACTTCGGCTTGTCTGCGTAAATAACAACCTTTCTGTAAGGCTCCGTGCCTGTGGAGCGGCTTGAAACGCCCTCGATCTCCGCCACGCAGCTGTGAATAATTCTGCGCTCATACGGATTCATCGGCTCTAAGGCAATTTTTCTGCCCTGCTTCAAAACCTTTGCGGAGGTCTTTCTCGCCAGAGCGTCCAGCGTCTCTGCGCGCTTCTCGCGATAGCCGTTGCAGTCCAGAGAGATCCTGCAAAAGCTCTCCTCGGAACGGTTTGAAGCGAGAATTGTAAGATACTGCAAGCTGTCAAGCGTTTCTCCGCGCTTTCCGATAACGATCCCCAGCTTATCGCCCTTTATATCAAGAACTATGTTGTCATCTCGTCTTACCGGGGTGATTTCAAAGCCCTCAAGCCCCAACGCGTGAAGCACATCTGTAAGATACTTTATCGCCGACTGCACCTTAAGGCTTGAATTTACGTCGAAATCCTCCGGCAGGGAAGCCTTTTCCTCTTTTTCCTCAAATTCCTCCTCCTGATGATCCCCGGCAGGCAAAACCTCATCGTTTGCCTCATTTGCGGCGTCTGCCTCGTCCTCATCGTTCTCCTCGTCCAAAACAGACGGTGCGGGCTCTTCCTTCTCTTTTGCCTCGTAGATCGCCTTAACTCTTGCCTCGCCCTTCATTCCGCCGAAAAGCGTCTTTCTGGGCTGTTCAAGTATCTCAAAATCGATCTCGTCCGCGCTTACGCCGAATTCCTGTTCGGCAAGCGACTTTGCCTCGTCAACGGTCTTAGCTCTGAATTCTTTTTCCATAATATTCCCCTTTCTGACGACGACTACTCATCATCGTCGTCATCGTGATATTCCTCACCGTATTTCTCGGCGTCCTCACGGCGCGCCTGCGCGAGCTTGCGGCGATTGATTTCTTTCTGTTTCTGGCTTTCCTCGGCGGTTATTTTCGAGGATTTTTCCTTTGCCTCAATTACCTTGCCTTTGGCGTTAATTTCCGCGGCAGCCGCCTCTTTAAGCTTTGCGGGATTATACAGCTTGTTCAAAATAAGCGTCTGTATAATGCCGACAGCGTAGCTTATTCCCCAGTAGAAACCCGCGCCCGCAGGCACCGTATACGCAATCCACAGCGACAGCAGCGGCATAAGAAACAGCGTTATTTTCATAGGACCCATAGCCTGCGCCGCCTCGGGGTTGCTTGCGGTCATCATCTTGTTGGAAATGACCGTCTGAAGCATGGACATAATAAACGAGATTATCGGAATAAGCAGCAGCGGGAACCCGAAATGATCCTTCGGCACCTGTCCCAGAGGAATTCCGACGAAATTCAGGTTGCCGTGAAGCTCCTCAAGCTCGGCGCGCGTTTCGGGGCGCACCGCGTCCTCGCCGAACGCGTCCTTATACGTGAACTTGTCGGTTACCGTGCCGAAGCATTCAAGCGTGTACAGCTCGCTTTGCATATTCCCCGCCGAAGCGAACACCGCGCCGTCCTCACTGCTTGCGGCATACGCGCCGTAGTGTATCTGCGCGTTTGTAAGAGCCTCCGCCGTGGACTTCGAGAAACTGTGCTCCGCGCGGAACTGTTCCTTCTCCTTTTCGTCCGTCATAGCGTCAAGCTGTGCGGTCTCGTCCTTAGTTATCAGATAAAGATCCGTATCGGAAATCTGCTTCTGCTTTTTCTTTTTATCCGAGGTATCGGACGTATAAGCGTCGGAAATCGCGCTCTTAAACACCTTTTCCACGATTTCCACCGTCTCGGTATCCAGCTTTTTGAACGCGTTTATATCGAGAGCCTGCGCCCCCTCTTCGAGGCAGTGTTCGTTGTAATAATTTATGATGCTCTGCGCGTCGATAACTATATCGTCGTGCCGCAAAGCCGCTTTTTTATTAAGCCCCACCACTTCATCGGGAGTTTTCGAGACCTCCTCGGCAAAAATGGAAGCAACCTCCACGCCGTAAGCCTCCTGAGCCATTACGCTTATTGTTTCCTTGTTCATATGCTCAATATGCGTTAAGGGCTTGTAAACAACGTCAATGACGCCGAACAGTATCAGAAACGACAACAGCATAGGACCGCACCCCGACATGGGCTTGTACCCCTGCTGCTGGAGCTTTAAAAGCTCCTGCTGCTGTTTTTCGCGGTTATTTGCGTATTTTTGCTGGATTTCCATAACCTTCGGCTGGAAAACCGCGCTTTTCGCAGAATCCTTCTGCTGCTTTATAGTAAGCGGCAAAGTCGCAAGCTTTACTATAAGCGTGAAGATAAGTATGGCGATACCGACGTTAGAGCAGATAAACCTGTAGATAAAATACAGAATATAGCCCAGCGGCGTACCGACCAGAGTATACAGAAATTGGATAACGCACACTTCCTCTCTTCCGGCAGCATCGCTGTCGGAATTTTTGTTCCACACAGAATTTATATCCTAAAGCTATTTCTCCGCGCCGTCCCACGGACCAAAACCGTCCTCGGTAACCTTCCTTGACACGGTATACTTTTCGGGGCGAAAGCAGAATTTCTCGGGAACGGGATCGTACCCGCTTTTCCCGAACGGATTGCACCGAAAAATTCTCCATAATGTCAAATAACCGCCCTTGACCGCCCCGAACCTCCGAACAGCGGTAAACCCGTACTCGGAACAGGTCGGATAAAAGCGGCAACATGGCGGCAGGATCTTTGACAGCGTCAATTGATACAGCTTGATAATTCCTAAAAAAATATACTTCATTGCAGTTTCGGCAGAACATTTCTGCTCATAAGATTGTAAATTTGCTGCATTTTAAACGTTGGCGTTTTTGCCCTCGCGACAAACACGAAATCAAATCGCCTGTTGGTCTTTTCCTTGAAAACCGGGTCGATAAGGCGGAAAGCTTCTCTTATTATCCTCCTTGCCCGATTTCGTTTGACCGCGTTTCCGACCTTCTTGCCCGTAACTATCCCAAGGCGGTTTTTACCCGCGCGGCGCGGCTTGATATAGCACACAAACCCGCCGCATACGACGCATTCGCCTTTTTTGAACAGGTAGGTAAAATCGCGGTTGCTTTTAATGACAGCGTACCGTTTTCTTTGGTCAGGCACGGCAGTCATCAGTGAGAAAGTCTTTTTCTGCCCTTAGCGCGGCGGCGAGCCAGAACCTTTCTTCCGTTCTTGGTAGCCATTCTCTTCATAAAGCCGTGCTCGTGCTTTCTCTGGAGCTTTTTGGGCTGGTAAGTTCTTTTCATTTACGAGTTCCTCCTTGAAAAAATTCCCGCTTTTGGGATACAATTATCCCGCGCGGCTAACCATACTAAAATATTATACTATTTTATATCCCCCTTGTCAAGGGGTTTTTGCAAATTTCAGCGATTTTTTCTTATAACAACAAACAAAAAGATAATTTTTATGCAAAAATTACATATCCGCCTCTTGAAAAATCGGAAAAAATGTGTTATAATCTTGTTGGGTAAATTAAAACCGGAGGTATGAATATGATACTTACGATTGACGTCGGCAACACAAACACCGTTTTCGGCGGGTTTGATGATAACGGCGAATACGCTTTTGAATCCCGGATTTCTACGGGAACCTTCCGCATGGCGGACGAATACGCCATAACCGTGGCGGATATTCTCGATTTGTACAAAATCGACCGCTCGAAGATTACGGGGGCTATCATGTCGTCGGTTGTGCCGCCCGTCACGGTGCAGCTTAAAGCCGCTCTCGAAAAGGTTCTCGGCTGCCGCGTTATGACGGTAAGTCCGGGGATTAAAACCGGTCTTAACATACGCATTGACGAGCCCGCGTCGCTCGGCGCGGATATGGGGGCGGTGGCGGTGGGCGCAAAGGAGAATTATCCCCTGCCCGCAATAGTTATCGACCTCGGCACGGCGACAAAAATCCTTGCGGTTGACAAAACGGGGGCGTTTATCGGCGGGATAATCTCGCCGGGCGTGAAAATCTCCTCGGAGGCTCTCGCCGCAAAGACCGCCTCGCTGCCGCTTATCGGCATTACAAACGAGCCGATAAGAAAGGTCATCGGCACAAATACCATTGATTGTATGCGGTCGGGACTGCTGTACGGGACGGCGTTTATGCTTGACGGAATGATTGAAAGCTTTGAGCGCGAAATCGGCGAAAAATGCACCGTTATCGCGACGGGCGGATTTTCGGGAGTTATAAAGCCGCTTTGTAAGACGGACTTCATATTTGACGAAAATCTTATTATGAAGGGTCTTCTCGGAATTTACAGGAAGAACAAGTAACTTTGGGGTCTGCGGGGTTTTTCCCCCCGTAAATATATACCCGCGGTACATCGGAATTAAGGTCCGAGTGCCAGCAAAGGAGTTTCTTATGGAAGAAGCAAAAAACACGCTCAAAAAGAGCAAATTCGACACGAAAACAGTTGTCGGGGTGGGTATACTTACCGCTCTGGTCATTGTTTTGCAGTTCGTGTCAATGGGACTTCTTCGGTTCAGCACGTTCAGCATTACGCTGACGCTTATCCCCATTGTCGTGGGAGCCGCGCTTTTCGGCTGGAAATGGGGCGCGTGGCTCGGAACGGTGTTCGGGGCGGCGGTGCTGCTTACGGGGGACGCGGCGACTTTCCTCGCGCTTAATATCCCCGGGACAATCATCACCGTTCTTGTCAAAGGCGCGGCGGCGGGACTCTGCGCAGGGCTTGCCTACAAACTGGTTGAAAAGAAAAGCGAAATCGCGGCGGTGTTTGTCGCGTCGGTGGTCGCTCCCGTTGTAAATACGGGTATATTTATAGCGGGCTGCTATCTTTTCTTTTTCGACAGCATTGCGGCGAGGGCGGCAGATGCAAATTACGGCGTTCTGCCGTTCATTCTGATTTTCTATGTGGGAAGTAACTTCTTTATAGAGCTCGGAACAAACCTTATTCTCAACCCCGCGGCGGTTGCAATAATCCGACAAGGGAAAAAATCGTTTAAGAAAGCCTGAAATGAACACAAAAAATCCGCGTTTCAAACGAAGCGCGGATTATTTTTTACATTATCGTATAAAACCCGTCCGGCGACAGCGTTACAAACCCGCAAAGCTCCAGATTTGTGAGAATTTCGGTCATTTCGCTGTAATCCGCGCCGATTTTCTCGACAAGAAAATCAATGTCCGCGGGTTTTTCAAACAACAGCTTCAGCACCACCGCTTCATTCGGCGAAAGCTTCTCCAAAGCCTCGGCGTTGTCGGTTTTACGTTCCTTTTTCGTCTTTTCGGACTTCCTTCCCTTGCCGTCCGATTTTTCGGCAGTTTTCGCGCTTTCCTTGTGGTTTTTAGCCTTCGGAGCAGAATATTCGATAATTTTTCCCGCTCCCGAGGCGGGATTTTCCTCAAACGCCGCCATGCCGAACGCGTCGGTAACATCCGACGGAGAAAACACCGAAACCGCCCCGCTTCGTATCAGATAAGCCGTTCCCGAAAAGCGCGGCGACATAATGTCGTGCGGCGGTATGCAGAAAACCTCTCTGCCCTGCTCGGCGGCATGCGCCGCAGTGAGAAGAGAGCCGCTGCGCTCCGACCCTTCAAGAACCAGCGTTCCGTGAGCCATTCCCGAAATAATTCGGTTTCTTATGTTGAAATACCCAGCCGAGGATTTTGTGTTCGGCAAAAGCTCGCTTACCACCGCGCCGCCGTGCGAAACGATTTCCCGCTTTAAATTCGCGTTTTCGGCGGGATAATTTACCAAAATTCCGCAGCCCAGCACGCCCACCGTTCTACCGCCCGCGTCAAGGCAGGCTCTGTGCGCCGCGGCATCTCCGCCCACCGCAAGCCCGCTTATTATATTCACTCCCAGACGCGCCAGACCCCCGCAGATGTATTCCGCGGCTTTCAGCCCGTACTCGGAGATGTTTCTTGTGCCGACAGCGGCAATCGTCAGCCTTTTGTTGAGCTCCGCAAGGCTTCCCGCCGCAAAAAGCACAATCGGCGGATTTTCGACGTTCTTCAATGCCTCGGGATATTCCTCGTCGTCAAGAGTTATAATTCGGACATAATTCTCCTCGCAAAGCCGAATAAGCTCCCTTACGGACTTCAGTCTCACCTCTTCGGCGCGGCGTTTCTCGTCGTCGCTTAAAAACGGGAGCTTTCCGTCGCGTATCTGCCGACAAGCAGTTTCGACATTATATTCGCACTTTGACAGAATAAAGTTGGTTTTCACGTTGTAGGGCTTCATCACCAGCAAAAGCCACAGCCACATTTCAAGAGAATTATTCGCCATTTTACGTCTCCCGAATTAAAACAAATTGCCGTTTACACCGCAAGCACTGCGCACCCGAAAGCAGGCAGCGTGTATCCCGAAAGCTCCTGCTTTTCGCCAGTGAGGAGGTTTTCGGCTTCTCCGCCGCGGTTCAGGTTAAACGTAAACGGCGCGCCGTCCGCGTTTATCACGGTAATAAGCGTTTTGCCGTCCGCCGTGCGCGAAAACGCATACTGGCGGTTGGTAAGCTGCACCTGCTTGTAATCGCCCTGCGAAGCGGCGGGGTGATTTTTCTGTATCTCTGCAAGCTTATTTATAAGCTCGCACATATCGCGGTGACCCTCCGACTTCATCTTTTCAAGGTCGAATTCGGGACGAAGAGCGTCGTCGCCGCCTCCGCGCTTGTCGCCCTCTATGCCGAACTCGCTTCCGTAGTAAACCGACGGAATTCCCGGCATCATAAACATAAGCGTGTAAATAAGCGGCAAATGCTCTTTCGTTCTCAGAATGGTCGCCACGCGTGTAACGTCGTGGTTGTCGACAAACGTATAAAGGTGCTTTCCTCTGTACAGGCACCAGTTTTCGCTGCCGAACTGGCGGTTGATTGAATGTGCGATTTCAAACATATTCATATCATTGAACGACGAAAACAGCCCCTTATAGCACTCGTAATTCGTAACGCTGTCAAGCATCTGGTCGTTCATCCACTGGTTGTAATCGCCGTGAAGCGTCTCCCCGAGCAGGAAAAAGTCCTCCGCCAGCCACTTGCAGTGCCCGCGAAGCTCCTTTAAAAAGTTGTGGTCAAGGCAGTACGCCACGTCAAGCCGCAGCCCGTCAATGCCGAATTCGTTTCTCCAGCCCGTGATACAGTCCTTTATGTACTGCTTTACCTCGGGGTTGTAGAGATTGAGCTTTACAAGCTCGTAATGCCCTTCCCAGCCCTCGTAGTAGAACCCGTCGTTGTAGCCCGAGTTGCCCTCGCGGACATGGAACCAGTCCTTTTTCGCGCTCCCGAGCTTGTGCTCGCGAACGTCCATAAATTCCGTAAAATCGCGCCCGACGTGATTAAATACGCCGTCCAGCACCACTCTTATACCGTTTTCGTGAAGCGCGTCGCATACCTTCTTGAAATCCTCGTTTGTCCCGAGACGGCGGTCGATAGTCTTGTAGTCGATAGTGTCGTAACCGTGCGCCACGCTCTCGAACACCGGACCGAAATATACGGCGTTGCAGCCAAGCTCTTTAATATGCGGAATGTCGTCGATAAGCTTTAAAATCTTATGTGACGGCTCGCTTGTCCTGTCGTTTACACGGGGACAGCCGAAGTACCCGATAGGGTAAATGTGATAAAATACCGCGTTTTCAAACCAGTTCATAAGTCATTTTCTCCTTAACGGTGAATTTAAAAATAATACTTTGTAATTATACCACATTTCGCCAAATTTGTCAAGTTTTTGTGCAAAATATATAAAAGTTTTTAGTGAAAATATATCAAGTTGAAAAAATTAACAAGAAAGTGGTTGAAATGTTCTTAAAAAAGTGATATACTTATAGTAGACTACAAGGCTTTTCGGTTTAGTGCCTTGTAGGGGGGATTTTTTTTGGCTTTTTCTTAAGAGGTGCGTTTTTTATGTCCAATTTGTTGTCGGAAGAGTTTGAAAAAACCAAGCGCGAAATCCGCGAGCTGAAAGACTCGATTGCCGCGGGAGAGCTTCGCGAAAAGGTTTTTTCGGAGTTTATAGACTTCGGTTTGTGGGAATACGATATTTCCACGGACGTTTTTCGTTTGCTTAAAAAGCCTAACGGCAGCTATATGGGCGGCGGCGAGACAATAGAGAATTTCCGCGAGGCGGTGATAAGCCGCGGACTGGTCTGCGCGGAGGATCTGCCCGAGTTTGAAAGCTTTTGCGAAAGCGTTCGGCGCGGGGATAAGAATGTGTCCTGCGATTTGCACGTTGTCGGAAACGAAATGGAAATGACCCGCGTAAAGTACGAGGGCAGGACTGTTTTTGACCTTCACGGAAAGCCCATAAAGGTTATCGGCAGAATTGTCGAGTCCGCCGACAAGCACAAGGATCGTTCGGGCGTGAATTACGACAGCCTTACGGGGCTGTACACGTCGGAGTATTTCCGCGAGATTGTCCGCGAACGGCGCACCGGCGTAAACCGCTATGACAACGGCGTTTTCCTGTCTGTAGGAATTGACAATTTCAGGGAATTCGACGAGCAGAGCAAGGATATGTCCGACCGCGTTCAGAAGGCGGTTGCGGATATATTAAGCGATGTTGCCTCCGCAAACCGCAAAAGCGCGGCGACAAGGGTGCGCAGCGGCGAGTTTCTTATGTACATAAGCTATGCCGAGACGGACGCAGAGGATAAAATCGCGAAGAAGATTTTAAACGCGGCAGGAGAGCTTGTCTCCGAAAATAATGAGATAGTCCGCATAAGCATCGGCGTGTCCTATTTCAAAAACAACAGCAAGACCGAGGACGTCTACGCAGAGGCTGTCCGCGCAATGCGCGAGGCTCGCAAGAGCGGCGGCGGCTGTTATATGCGGTACAGCCCGAGAATGAACCTCTCCGAGGGGGATTTTGACGGCGAGCTGCGCTCGTCCGCAGATCCCGCGAATATTTACGACCTCATTATTAAGGCGTTTTGCAACGAAAAGGGAAGAAGCCCCATTTTAAAATCCGCATTTAAGGCGGCGGGACAGTCCATCGGCGCGGCGGTTATCAAATATTACTCGTTCGACGGTGAAGGCGGGGAAATTTACACGCTGTTTTCCGCGTTTGACAATATAAAAGACTCTCCCGATGTAAAGCAGTTTTGTTCAAACGGCGAGATTATAAACGCCTTTGACGAAAACGGGTGCCTTCGGATATTCTCCGCCGGTGACAGCGAATGCGGGCTTTCGCTTTGCGGGGGTGCGGTCTGCGCGGAATGCAGGCTTATAGGCTCGAAAACCGATCCCGCGGGGTATTTCGCGGTGATTTTCGGCAGCGTGTACGAGCTTTCGCAGGAGGATCTTAATATAATCGACGCGCTTAAAAACGCTCTGACGCGTATGTATACGGTTTATTCCAACAACAGGCTCGGAATATTCCTTAAAGGCTTTAACAGAGAGATTATCTCCGACCACCGCATGGAGGCTATGTCGATTGTTCCCGGGACGTTCGAGGTGGATTACGCGGGCGAAAACGCGGCTGAACGGTACGGTATGAAGCCGGGGGATATATGCTATAAGAAAATGCGCGGCAGAAACGAGCCTTGCGTAAACTGCCCCGCGGTAAAGCTTCTCGAGGGCGGCGGAATGCACGCTTCAAGCGCGTTTTTTGACGAAAGCGCGAAGCGTTGGCTTGATATTACCGCGTCGGTGTGCGATTATGAAAACGGCGACCGCCGCTATGTCATAAGCTCTACGGATATAACCGACTGCCTCGGAAAAATCCGTATGACAGACGCACTTACGGGCGCGATGACGTTCGATTCGTTTACGGCGGAGGCTTTGAGCATTACCTCCGGGGACAAGGACGGCTATTACATCGCGGTTATGAATATCGCGCAGTTCCGCAGAATTAACGAAACCTCGGGCTTTGAAACGGGAAATACCATTCTGGTCACGGTTGCAGATATTCTTTTGCGCTGTGCATGCGAAAACGAGATTGTCTGCCGAAACGAGGGCACAAGGTTCATTATTCTGTTCAGGGCGGCAAATTACGGCGAGCTTGCCGACAGAATAAGCTCTTTGATGAACAGTATTCAGAAACAGGTTTTCGACAAGACAAAAATTCAGATTTATCTTGCCGCGGGAATTTGCTCTATGGGCGGCGAGGACGATATAGGGGTTATGGGTGCGCTTGACAGGGCAATTACCGCCCAGCACACCGTTAAGGACTCCATGTACTCCCATTCCAATCAGATAGTATTCTACGACGGCGCGCTTCGCGAGGCAATACAGGACAGGCGCATAATAGAAGCGAATATGCAGGGCGCGCTTGAAAACGGCGAGTTTAAGGTCTACTACCAGCCTAAGGTCAATATCGAAACAGGCGCAGTGGTGGGCGCGGAGGCTCTCGTGCGGTGGATAACCGCGGACGGGCAGATGATTTCTCCCGGCAAGTTTATCCCGATTTTCGAGCAAAACGGCTTTATCACCGATATGGATTTTGCAATTTACCGCTCGGCAGTCGCTGACATAGCGCGGTGGCTTCGAAACGGCATAAAGGTGCCGCTTATCTCGCTTAATGTGTCGCGTTATCATCTGGGCGACGCGCATTTCTGCGAAAAGCTGGTGGCTCTGGTGGATTCGCTTGGCGTGCCGCACGAGTTTATCGAGCTTGAAATTACCGAAAGCCTGCTTACCGAGAACCTTGAAAAGCTGATTGAAACGGTAACCTGGTTTAAACAGCGCGGGTTTAAAATCTCGGTGGACGACTTCGGGTCGGGGTATTCGTCGCTTAATCTGATAACCCAGCTTCCGTTTGATACGCTGAAAATCGACGGCGGATTTTTCCTGCGGAACGATCTCACCGACAAGAACAAAAAGGTTATCACGTCGGTTGTGACCCTCGCAAAGAGCCTTAATCTCGAAACCGTGTCCGAGGGCGTCGAAACGCAGACGCAGGTGGATTTCCTGCGCGATCTGGGCTGTGATATGATTCAGGGATTTTTCTACTACCGTCCGATGCCGGGGCGCGATTTTGAAAAGCTGCTGATCTCGCAGACCGTGTGATGCAAATGACGGTATAATGCGGATTTCCACGGATTTAACAGGGTTTTCAACATAAAAACCGTGAATTTCGGCATTGTTGTCACGTTTTTATCACATAACGGTTGAAAAGTGCCTGTTCGCACACCAAAATAACAGGGTTTTCAACAGAGTTTTAACCGGTTTTACGGTTGAAATTGTTGAAAAAACTAAGCTGAAAAAATAAAAACCGCGCCTTTAAAAGACGCGGTTTTTTGTTGAATTTTCTATTAAAATGCAATTCTCTGCTCGATGTAAAGCTTAACCTCGGAAATGGGAATTCTTACCTGCTGCATCGAATCGCGCTCGCGGACAGTCACGCAGCCGTCCGTTTCGCTGTCGAAGTCGTAGGTCACGCAAAACGGCGTTCCGATCTCGTCCTGGCGGCGGTAACGCTTGCCGATTGCTCCAGCCTCGTCGTAATCCGCGCAAAAGCTCTTAGAAAGCTCCTCGTACAGCTCCGTCGCCTTTTCGCCGAGCTTTTTCGACAGCGGCAGCACCGCGCATTTTACGGGAGCTAATGCCGGGTGAATGTGCATAACCGTCCTTGTTGTGCCGTCCTCAAGCTGCTCCTCGTCGTAAGCGTCGCACACCACCGCCAAAAACAGCCTTTCCACGCCAAGCGACGGCTCGATAACATACGGGATATATTTCTCATTGGTTTCGGGATCGAAGTATTCAAGGCTCTTTCCGCTGGTCTTGATGTGCTGTGTGAGGTCGTAATCGGTTCTGTCAGCAACTCCCCAAAGCTCTCCCCAGCCGAACGACGGGAAACGGAACTCAAAATCCGTCGTTGCCTTCGAGTAGAAGCAAAGCTCCTTTGCGGAGTGGTCGCGCGCGTGGATATTTTCTTCCCGAAGCCCGATAGAAAGCAAAAATTCCTTGCAGTAATTTCTCCAGTAGTTGAACCATTCAAGGTCAGTCCCCGGCTTGCAGAAAAACTCAAGCTCCATCTGCTCGAACTCGCGCACGCGGAAAATAAACTGCCCCGGAGTAATCTCGTTTCTGAACGATTTTCCGACCTGCGCCACGCCGAACGGCACTTTTTTGCGCGTAGTCCTCTGGATATTCGCGAAATTTACAAAAATTCCCTGCGCCGTTTCGGGGCGAAGATACAAATCGTTCTTGCTGTCCTCGGTAACGCCCTGCGCAGTCTTGAACATAAGGTTGAACTGGCGTATATCGGTGAAATTCGTGCTTCCGCAGTTGGGGCATTTAATGCCGTTTTCGCGGATATAGCTTACCATTTCCTCGTTTGACCAGCCGTCCGCGGAGGTGCCGTTAAAGTCCTCGATAAGCTTGTCGGCACGGTGACGCGTCTTGCAGTCGCGGCAGTCCATAAGCGGGTCGGAAAATCCTCCGACATGCCCGGACGCCACCCAGGTCTGCGGGTTCATAAGGATTGCGCTGTCAAGACCGACGTTGTACTTGTTTTCCTGAACGAACTTCTTGCGCCAGGCGCGCTTGATGTTCTCCTTAAGCTCCACGCCCAGCGGACCATAGTCCCAGGTGTTCGCAAGACCGCCGTAAATCTCGCTTCCGGGGTATACAAACCCTCGGTGTATACACAGCGTCTTTATCGTTTCAAGCGATTTATCTTCGTTTTTCATCAGTAAAAATTCCTTTCATACCCCCGTCGGGAACATTTTATTCGCCTAAATCCCGTTTAAGCAACTTGTAAACATACATATAGCTTATCGGCAGGGTGTTGTCCCTGTTGGAGATTTCTTCAATCTCCCCGCCGATTTCCCCGCGTTTGTCAGCGTCGCTTTTTTGATAACGCTTTACTGCCGAAAGCCATTCTCTCTCCGTGTCAAGAGAGCGGATAAGCGCGGCGTGAGCCGTGGAATACTGTTCGGGAGGAGTTATCTTCTCAAACGCGTTAAGCGAATTTTCAAAGTCCTCGCAAAAACGCGCGAAATCAGCCTCCTCGGGTTCTGTCGCCATTTTTGCAAATTCCATCTGCGCGTCAAGATAACCCTTCCAGCACGCGGAAAGCTCGTCGCGATATTCCTCCGGGGAAAGTCCCGATTTGCACCCCGCAAAAAGCGTTACAGCCATTATCACAGCCAACGCAAGCAAAACGGACAGCTTTTTAATCATATTACAGCTTCTCAATCCAGCCCATATCGTCGGGTATTTTTCCGTACTGCATACCCGTCATGGTGTCGTACAGGCGTTGAGTCAGCTTTCCTATCTTGTTATTGCCGATTTCCATAACCTTGTCGCCCCAGCGCAGATGACCTACGGGCGATACGACAGCCGCCGTGCCCGTGCCGAATACCTCGTCAAGCTTGCCCGCGTCGTAAGCGTCAGCGACCTCCTGAATGGAAATTCTGCGCTCGGTAGCCTTAATTCCCCACTTTTTGCAAAGCTCCAGAACGGATTTTCTTGTAATTCCGCTTAAAACAGAGCCCTGAAGCTGCGGAGTTACGACTTCTCCGTCGATAACGAACATAATGTTCATAGAGCCGACTTCTTCAATATATTTCTGCTCTATACCGTCAAGCCAGAGCACCTGCGAATAATTCAGCTTGTGCGCGTCGTCCTGCGAATGAAGCGAAGCGGCATAGTTTCCGCCTGTTTTGGTAAAGCCCATACCGCCGCGGACCGCTCTTACATACTTAGTTTCAACGTAAATGGAAACAGGCTCAAGCCCCGTGGAATAATAAGCTCCCGACGGGCTCATAATTATCATAAAGTAATACTTGTCGCCCGGACGAACGCCGAGGAACGGATCCGCCGCGAAAATAAACGGGCGGATATAAAGCGACGCGCCGTCGGTGTGAGGAACCCAGTCCTTGTCGACCTCTACCACGGTGTGCAGTGCCTGCAAAGCGTCTTCAACGGGGATTTCGGGGATAACAAGACGCTCGGCGGAGATGTTCATTCTCTTGAAATTCTCGACAGGACGGAAGAACTGAATTGACCCGTCGGCGGTGCGATAAGCCTTTAACCCCTCGAAAATCTCCTGCCCGTAATGCAGCACCATTGCCGCGGGAGACAGCGAAATATCGCCGTAGGGGACTACTCTTGCGTCGTGCCAGCCTTTTCCCGTGTCATACTCCATAACGAACATATGATCGGTGAAGATATGCCCGAAACCGAGTTTGGTTTCGTCTGCGGGCTTTGCCTTTGGGGCGGTAGTTTTCTCAATTCTGATTTCCATAGTAAATACCTTCCTTTTTATTCTGCGGGATCGAATTTCTCAATTCCGGATTTTACTTTTAACGACTATATTTTACCACTTTTTCCCCCGATTGTCAACAGAAATTTATGCCGTTACTTAAACTTATCTTTAAGCTTCTTTTCGGCGATGCCGTAGCTGAACGAGATAACAAGCAGCGTTATGCCGAAGCCGATAAACAGCAGCGTTCTTCCCATAGCGTCCACGCCGCGGAAATCAAACAAAAACAGCTTTGCGGACGACAGCAGCACCAGCGCAAGCCCAAATCTGCGAAGCACCGCGTTCATCTTTATAAAGCCTATGACAATCCACACCACCGCGGTCGCAATGTAGATTATGCTTATAATGCAGTTTGTAAACGCCACAAAATCGTTTGTCCCGAGAACCGTCGTAAGCGTCGCGATAGCGTAAGCCGAAACGATAAGACCCGCCGCCTTCGCGAATTTCGGGGCTTTTTCCTCGATTTGCAGGGTTATATCCAACACCGCCAGCACCGACACGACATTTACGATAACCGTCACGATTATAAGTCCCGCGCTTAACATATTATCACCCGAGCTTGTAACGGCGTTTATAAGATTTGCCCACGACAGGCATATAAGCCCTATTCCGTAAAGCGTAAACGAGGAAACACTGCTTAAAACCTTCATATACTTAAGCTTGCCCGCCAAAAATCCGAGCAGCATCCACATCGCCCCGCAAATAAGCGCGGAGCAAGCCCATTCACGAGCGCGGGTGTCAAACATATCCGGGAAGAGCGGAAGCAGCTTTGACGAAATCATATACGCCCCGAGAATTCCCGTGTTCAAAAGCACCAGCGCGGAATATACCTGAAAAAGCGTGCGGTCGGTTTTCTTTCTTATGATAAAGAAAATCATAACGCCTATCCAGACGGCGATGTTTATGATAATTATCGGCAGGCTTTCCTTCATAAAGGTTGCCGGCAGGAACAGCATCTCCGCAAACCCAAACAGCACCCAGCTCCAGATTTTAAACAGCATGCGGTCGATAAATTCTCCCAGCACCAGCACCGCAAGCGCGTAGATATGCACAGCGGCATAATACGCCGTAAACGGCGCGTGCAGCATATCCAGAACCAGCATAAGAATAAGCAAAGCGGAGGCTAAGATTATGTTGAACATGACCGTCGCCACGCGGCAGCGCGTTCCGAACCGAAGCGAGTACACCGCCGACAAAACCGCGCAGATAAGCAGCAGCACCGCAAGGAAAATAACCGCCGAAGCGTTTCCGATGCCTTTAAACAGCGCGCCGAACGAGAATATCGTCAAAAATCCGAGAGCCGACACCAGTGCTGCTGTTTCCCCGTCGGTCATGCGTCCGTCCGCCTCGACAGCGTTTAAAAGCGGCTCCGCGCAATAGCACACCGCGCAGCAAACGGCAAAGGTTACCGTAAACATCTCCACTCCGCCGTAAATGTCGAATTTCGCCAGACCTATGCCGAAAAGAGCAAGTATCTCGATAAAAGCCGCCGTCATGCCGATTATATACGACGCTTTATAGCCGTATTTTCGTGCCATAACTGCAACTATAAAATGCACCGCGATGAAAAACACCGCCGCGGCGCACCAGCCCCCGAAATCCGGGTCGTAAAACAGCGGAATTATCGACAGCGCAGCCGTCACGATAAGCATTCCCTGCGACCTTGTAAACCGCGTCATCACAACGCCCACCGCAGCCGCCAGCCCGCATGCCAACGCCGCTCCCGCCGCGCTGTACACCTCAAAGCCGAACCGCCCGATAAGCGTGCTTACAAAAAGCTCCGCCACGCCGCCGTAAATCAGCGCGTTTGCGAAGATGGGAGAGCCTTTTTTGAAGAAGACAGCCCCCACCACCAGCATTATAAATCCCACCGCCACAACCAACGCCATTCTCACGGCGGCGGGAATATACCCCTCAGACGCCGCCGAAAACGCGATAACGCTTGCGATGACGAAAATTACGCCTATCTTGCTTAAAAGATTAGTCGCAACAAACATTTCCCCCTTGGAAACAGCTCCGCGGGGCGGCGCGGGCATATTTGCAGGCGCAGTCGGCGGTTTTTGCGCGTTTTGCGTGTTTTGCGGGAAATTGCCGTTATTATTGTTAAAATTGCCGTTATTGTCCATAATATCTCCTTAGTATGCCGTTGTTTCGGACTATTCATTAGTAATTATAACACACAACAGTTGAAATTTCAAGTATTGCAGTTGATTTTCACCAAAAAAACATAATGATTTTGTAAAAATCCCTTGACTATTTTGCAATTTTGTATTATAATAGATAAATGTGATATTGTTTCTTGAGGGCAAAAAGCTTTTGTTGCCAAATTATGGAATGAAAAAGAACGGAGTGATAAAATCAATGGTAGTATTAAACGGAATAAAACGTGAAAAGACAAGGATTACAAAACCCGATTTCTTTATCGTTTTCTTTCTTATAATTGTCTTTACGGTGCTGTCCACGGCGGGCGTGCATACCTACTACGGAGATGTAAAAAGCTCGTGGATATGGGGAATTGACGATATAAGATGGGGAATTGATATCCGCGGCGGCGTAAACGTGACGTTCGGAGTGCCCGAGGATTACGCGGCTGAACACGAAATCACCGAAGCGGACCTGAACGCGGCAAAGTCGATTATCGAAACTCGTCTTGTCGATAAAAATATCAACGACTACGAGGTGTATGTCGATTCGGCGACAAACGGCATTATCGTGCAGTTCCCGTGGCAGGCGGACGATACCTCCTTCGACCCCGCAAAGGCGGTTCAGGAGATTGGCGAGACCGCAATGCTGACGTTCCGCGAAAAGCACGAGGTTGACGAGGACGGGCGTCCGACGGGCGATACCGCGGATAATATAGTTCTCACGGGCTCGGACGTTGAAAAGGCGCAGGCGGGCTATGTCAGAACCGATGACAACTCGGGAACGTATGAGTGGATAGTTATGCTTGATCTGAAAAGCTCGGGCAAGGAGGCTTTCGCGGAGGCTACACAGCGTCTCGTCGGGGACACAATCTCCATCTGGATGGACGATATCTGCATCTCCTACCCGACGATAAACGAGCCGATTACCGACGGAAGCTGCCAGATTTCGGGTTCCTTCGACGAGCAGTCCGCGCGCGACCTCGCGAATAAGATAAACGGCGGCGCGCTGCCGTTCAAGCTCGAAATCGAGAGCCTTTCCACCATTTCCCCCGTACTCGGTACGGGTGCGCGCGACGCTATGGCTCTGGCGGGGCTTATCGCGTTTATTCTCATCGCGGTATTTATGATAGTATACTACAGACTTCCCGGCTTTGTGGCGGTAATCGCCCTTGCGGGGCAGGTTGCGGGTATGTTTGCGGCGATAACGGGATTTTTCGGGTTCAACGACGCGTCTTCGCTGACGCTTCCCGGTATTGCGGGTATTATTCTTTCAATAGGCATGGGCGTTGACGCAAACGTTATTTCCACGGAAAGAATTAAGGAAGAGCTGAAAAGCGGGCGCACGATAGACGGCGCGCTGAAAAACGGCTTTTCGCGCGGATTTACGGCAATTCTCGACTCCAACCTCACGGTTATTATAGTGGCTCTTATCCTTATGGCGGTGTTCGGAACATGGTTCGGCGCGACAACCGAGGGCACGGTATATTCGTTCGGCTACACGCTGCTTGCGGGCGTAATTATGAACTTCATAATGGCTTGCTGGGCAACGCGCTTTATGACGATTTCGCTGTCGAAGTTTAAGTGCTTCAGAAAACCGTGGTTTTACGGCGTGTCTAACAAGGAAATCTCGGGCGACATCGAAAAAGGCAAAAGCACCGTTCAGAATATTGACGTTCAGGCGAAAACCAACGTTGATTTCGTCGGAAAACGCAAGATTTTCGTTATCATCTCCGCGGCGGCGGCTGTGCTTACAATTGTTCTCACCTTCGTTATCGGTGTGAATATTGATATTCGTTTCAAGGGCGGTACGATTGTTACCTACTCCTACGAGGGAGAGGTCAATACAAACGACGTCAAGGCGGCGGTTGAGGAGCTTGGCACTCCGAGGGCTACGGTTACCACGGGAACAAGCTTTACGGGGGATATGAACACCATTGTCATCTCTTTTGCGGCGGACGAGAAAATGGACGACAGTATGCTTACCGATGTGTCCGAAAGCCTTGCAAAGAAGTTCCCCGACAATAAAATCGAAAACCTCGACACCACCAACGTTTCCGCGTCGGCGGGTTCGCAGTTCTTCATTTCCTGCCTTATCGCGGTAGTTGTGGCGTTTGTGCTGCTGGTAATTTATATCGGCTTCAGATTTAGGAAAATCGGCGGCGTTTCGGCGGGCGTTATCGCAATACTCTGCCTGCTGCACGACGTGGTTATGACCTACGCGGTGTATGTTATAGGCGGAATGGCTCTTGACACCAACTTTATGGCGGTAATTCTGACCCTGCTCGGCTACTCTATCAACAACACCATTATAATCTACGACCGTCTGCGTGAAAACAGGGCTAAACACGGCGGCAGAATGACCGACCGCGAGCTTGTAAACCTCTCGATAAATCAAACGCTGTCGCGTTCGGTAATCACCACGGCGACCACCGTTACTGCGATGATTTCGATTGTTATAGTTTGCTCAATGCTGGGAGTTACTTCAATTCTGTCGTTTGCAATTCCGCTTGCAATCGGTATGCTGGTAGGATTTTACTCCTCGCTGTGCCTGGCGGGTCCGTTGTGGATCTGGTGGCAGGAGCGCAAAGAGCGCAAATCGGGAAAAGCTGACAAGAGCGGCAAGGGACATAAGTCCGAAAAGCCCGCTGCTGACGCAAAGCCCGAGGTTTAACAGAAAATCATTTGAAAAGATCCGCTGCCTGTCTGCGACAGCGGGTCTTTGACGTTTTTGGTTTTTTTTGGAGGAAATATGAAGTTTGACGGGATAATCTTCGATATGGACGGCACGCTCTGGGACAGCGCGGATAACGTCGCGGTGTCGTGGAATAATGCTGTCGGGGAGGACAGGTTCACGGAAAAGGATATTAAGGGCGTTATGGGAATGACAATGGTGAAAATCGCCGAAAAGTTCTTCCCGGATAAGTCCGAACGCGAACGCGGGGAGCTTCTCGAACGCTGCTGCAGGTTTGAAAACGAGTATCTGCGCTTGCACGGCGGGTTTATCTACCCCGACACCGAAAGCACGCTTTCGGTTCTTTCCGAAAAGTACCCGCTGTTTATTGTCAGCAATTGCCAGGCGGGCTATATCGAGGCGTTTCTGGAGTTTTACAACCTTTCGCGGCTGTTTTCCGACAAGCTTTGCTGGGGGGACAATTCCCTTGAAAAAAGCGAGAATATCCGCCTTATCATCGAAAGAAACCACTTAGAAAACGCTCTTTATGTCGGCGATACACAGGGCGACTGCGACAGCGCGTATAAGGCGGGAGCAGGGTTCGCTCACGCGGCTTACGGGTTCGGGACGGCAAGCCGCTCGGATTTTGTGTTGAATACGCTTGCGGAGCTTCCCAAAAATCTTGAAGCCGCGGAAAAGGAGATAAAATGAACGTTTTATACTATGTTAATGACAAAACCCAGAAAACAGTCGAAAAAAGCGGCGTCGGGCGCGCGCTTTATCACCAGCTTAAGGCGGCGGAGCTTAACGGGATAAACTGCGTTTCAAGCCTTGAGGAAGCGGACGTGGTGCATATAAACACGGTGTTTCCCGACGCGGTGAAAATGGCGAAAAAGGCGCGGAAAATGAATATCCCCGTGGCGTATCACGCGCACTCCACCCGCGAGGATTTCCGAAATTCGTATATCGGCGCAAATCTCGTTTCGGGGGCTTTTAAGCAGTGGATAAAGTATTGCTACAGTCTGGGAGACGTTATAATAACTCCGACGGAATATTCCAAAAAGCTTCTTAAGGGATACGGGATTAAAAAGCCCATTTTCGCGGTGTCGAACGGCATCGATCTCGACGACTATAAGCCCACGGAGGAAAAGGGCAGGAAATTCCGCGAACGGTACGGAATTGCCGAAAACGAGAAGGTAATTATGTCCATAGGGCTGCTTATGATGCGAAAAGGCGTTCCCGATTTTGCGGAGCTTGCAAGGCGTATGCCCGAGTACAAGTTTATCTGGTTCGGGACGGCGAATTTGAAGCTTGCGGGAAAAGAAATCCGCAAAGCCGTGACCGCGCCCCCTCCGAATTTGATTTTTGCGGGATATGCAAACAAGCCGCAGATACAGGAGGCGTTAAGCGGGGCGGATTTGTTTTTGTTCCCGTCGTTTGAGGAGACCGAGGGCATTGTCGTGCTGGAGGCTCTGGCAATGAAAATCCCCGTTCTGCTCAGAAATATCCCCGTTTACGGGGGCTGGCTTGAAAACAACAAAAATTGCTATATGGCAAACAATGTTGAGGAATTTGAAAAGCTGGCGCGGGGAATTCTTGAAAATAAGCTTCCGAACCTTACCGAGGCGGCTTTTGAGACCGCGAAGTCCAAAAGCCTTAAGGTGACGGGCGCGAAGCTTGCGGCGGTGTATAAAAAGGCTGTGGAAAAGAAAGAAAAGAGATGATTTTATGAGCAACTGCGACGACTGCTCAAACTATGTTTACGACGAGGAAACAGACTGCTGGTGCTGTATGGTAAATCTTGACGAGGACGAAATGTACAGGTTTCTCACGGGGTCAAACCGCGACTGCCCGTACTATGACCCGACGGACGATTATTACCTTGCCCGAAAGCAGTAATTTACATAAAACTACAGTTAAAAATTATGCAAAATACTCACTCCTGCTGTAAAACATATATACACAATTGTGAAAAATGACGAATATTCGCTGTTGAATTTGTTGCAAGTTACAGTTATTGCGGGGATATCTTGAAAAAAGCAAAAAAATGGTGTATAATATAGGTATGTTTTATGAAATTATCAAACTTTGAAAGGGGTTTTTACCTATGAAATCACCGATATCCAAAGACGAGCTTTTAAAGCAGCTCACCGCCATTCTGGAGTACGACTATCGGACCGACGCGAAAAACGCCACCGATACGCAGATTTACCGCGCGCTTTCCACGATAGTGGTAAACATTATGAAGGAAAAACGTCATAAGTTTATGCACGAGTGCAACAGCAAGGGCAGAAAGCAGATTTACTATCTGTCGATGGAGTTCCTTATGGGGCGTTCGCTTAAGACCTCGCTGTATAATCTGGGTATGCAGGACGAGACCGAAAAGGCTCTCGAGGAAATTGGCGTTAAAATCGACAGAATTTACGAGGAAGAGCCCGACGCGGGTCTCGGAAACGGCGGCTTGGGCAGACTTGCGGCTTGCTATATGGACGGTCTTGCAACCTGCGATTACCCTGCAACGGGTTATTCGATAAGATACGAGTACGGCATTTTCAAGCAGAAAATCGTCGATGGCTGGCAGAGCGAGCAGCCCGACAACTGGCTTCCCGGCGGCGGCGCGTGGCTTGTAAAAGTCCCCGACCAGGCGGTTGAAGTGCGTTTTGACGGTCAGATTAACGAAACGTGGGAGGACGGTTACCACCAGCTTCAGCACGTTAATTACAACAGCGTAAACGCTGTGCCGTATGATATGTACGTTTCGGGATACGACTCAAAGGGCGTTTCAAAGCTCCGTCTGTGGAGCGCGGAGGCAATGTCCTTCGATATGAAGGCGTTTAATACGGGCGACTATGCGACCGCGCTCGGCGCGAACAACATCGCGCATTCTATCTCAAAGGTTCTCTACCCGAACGACAACCACGCCGAGGGCAAGGCTCTGCGCCTGCGCCAGCAGTATTTTATGTGCGCGGCGTCTATCGGCGATATTGTTATGCGTCATATGAAAGTTTACGGCAGCATGACCAACTTCCACGAGAAGGTTGCTATTCATATCAATGATACTCACCCGACGCTTGCTATTCCCGAGCTTATGAGAATACTGCTTGACGAGTGCGGTTACGGCTGGGATCAGGCTTGGCATATCGTTACCAACACCTTCGCCTACACAAACCACACCGTTATGGCGGAGGCTCTCGAAAAGTGGGATCAGTCGCTTATTCAGCAGATTTTGCCTAGAATTTATCAGCTTATCTGCGAGATAAACCGCCGTTACTGCGAGGATCTCCAGAACAGGACCGGCGACAGCGACAAGGTTTCCAAAATGTCTATCGTAAAAGACGGCAAAATTCATATGGCAAACCTCTGCGTTGCGGCTTCGCACTCGGTAAACGGCGTTTCCAAGCTGCACAGCCAGATAATCAAGGATGATGTTTTCCACCTTCAGTATCTCGACAAGCCCTATCAGTTCAAAAACGTCACCAACGGCATTGCTTACCGCCGCTGGCTGCTGCAAAGCAACAAGGGTCTTACCGATCTTCTGACGGAATGTATCGGCGAGGGCTTTAAGAAGGACGCGGCGGAGCTTATCAAGTTCCAGGTTTTCGCAAACGACAGCGCGGTGCTTGACCGTCTGGGCAAGATTAAGCGTGAAAATAAGGAAAAATTTGCCGATTACGTTGAGAAAACAACGGGCGTGAAGCTCAATCTCGATTCGATTTTCGATGTTCAGGTAAAGAGACTGCACGAGTATAAGCGTCAGCAGCTTAACGCTATGAACATTCTGGCGGATTACAACTACCTCAAGCAGAACCCCGCCGCTCCGTTCATTCCGAAAACGTATATTTTCGCGTCAAAGGCGGCTCCCGGATACTATATCGCAAAGCAGATCATTAAAATGATCTGGTGCATCGGCGAGGAGATAAAGCACGATCCAGTTTTGCGCGAAAAGCTGGCGGTTGTGTTCCTGGAGGATTACAGAGTAACGCTCTCCGAAATTCTTATGCCTGCGGCGGAAATTTCCGAGCAGATTTCCCTTGCTGGTACGGAGGCTTCGGGTACGGGCAATATGAAGCTTATGCTGAACGGCGCGCTGACTCTCGGCACTTACGACGGCGCGAATGTCGAAATTCACGAGGCTGTCGGCACGGACAACATCTTCATTTTCGGTATGAGGACGCCCGAGGTAAACGAGCTCAGGATAAAGGGCTATAATCCGCAGTCCTATATTGACGATAACCCGACAATCAGAGACGTTATGCAGAGAATGTACAACGGCATAAACGGCGCGACATTCAACGAGCTTGCGGACTCTATCAAAAACAAGGACTACTATATGGCTCTTGCGGACTTTGACAGCTACCGCGGCACGCAGGCTTATATAAGCCAGGTTTACCAGAACCAGAAGGAATGGAACAAAAAATCGCTTATGAATATCGCGGGCGCGGGAAGATTTTCCGCGGACAGAGCGGTTCAGGATTATGCGCGCGACATCTGGAATTTGAAGTAAGCTCTTTTCTGTTCCTTAGTTTAATAGGTCTTCTCCCCCTGCAAAACGGGGGAGAGAAGATTTATATAGGGAGGAATTTCTTTGAAATTAGCCGAGGCTCTTAATTTAAGAGCGGATATTGCAAAGAGAACGGCGCAGCTGAATGTACGACTTCAGAACAACGCGCTTGTCCAAGAGGGCGAAAAGCCCGCAGAAAACCCCGCCGACCTGCTTTTAGAACTTGACGAGCTTATAATTCAGCAAGAGGAGCTTGTAGGCAGAATTAACCTTACTAATGCGAAAACCGAGTGCGACGGGAAAACGCTTACCGAGCTTATCGCGCACAAGGACGTTATCAGAACGAAGATAGACGTTATGCGCGCGTTTCTTGACGCGGCGTCAAAGAAAATCCCGCGCGGACTTCGCTCGGAGATAAGAATATTAAGCACTGTAAACGTCGCGGAGCTTAGAAAACAGGTAGACGCTCTGGAAAAGGAATTTCGGGAAACGGACGTTAAAATTCAAACGCTTAACTGGAACACAGAGCTTCTTTAAGCGTTTTTGAGTGCGGTAACGGGCGAGTGCTGCCTTTCCGAACGAGGAAAAGTTCGGGCCTATGGTAGCGTTCGGAGCAAACGCCGGGGTTCGAGTCCCCGTTTTATTGTTATGCTCAAATTGCTACAAGTGCATTGTTACTGTTATTTTTACTGCCACAGCACTGACGTTGCCGCAGGGCGGGTGAGGGGATAAATTTCACGTTAGGAGAACAGGAGCATTATGAACTTGCCTCTTTTTGACTGCTTTGATACAAGTTACAAGCACCCTTTCGGAGCGATAAGGCGCGGTCAGCCGTCGATGTTCAATGTGAGAATTCCGAAGATAATGCAGGTTTCGGGACTGACGCTTGTGATGTTCCGGCCGGGGTATAAGGAGAGATTTATCGAGCTCGCGCTTCAGGACGAAAGCGGAGAAGATAATATCTACTCCTGCGTGTTTACGCCGAATAATGTCGGAGTGCATCACTACTACTTCACCTGTATTCTCGACGGCAGACGGCGTTATATCAAGCGGCGCGGGGCAAGCGAGGGCGTTTTCGAGGGCGAGGAGCTGTTTCAGCTTACCGTTTTCGATGAGAATTTGTACACTCCCGCGTCTATCCGCGGCGGGATTATGTATCAGATTTTCCCCGACAGATTTGCCAAAAGCGGCGAAAAGCACGAGGGCGTTCCGACCGACAGAATTATTCGGGAGGACTGGTACGGCACTCCTTATTACCGACCCGATGAAAAGGGAATAGTCCGCAACAACGACTATTTCGGCGGCGATCTTAAGGGAATTATTGAAAAGCTGCCTTATATCAAGAGTCTGGGAGTTACTATTCTGTATCTCAACCCGATTTTCGAGGCTCACGAAAACCACCGCTACAATACCGCGAATTATGAGAAAATCGACCCCCTGCTCGGCACGGAGGAGGATTTCACAGAGCTTTGCAAAAAAGCCGCGGAAATGGGGATAGATGTTATCCTTGACGGCGTTTTTTCGCATACGGGTGCGGATTCCGTCTATTTCAACAAATTCGGGCGTTACGGCGAGCATACGGGAGCTTACCGCGACAAAAACAGCCCGTATTTCCCGTGGTACTCGTTTATCGGCTATCCCGATACTTACGATAGCTGGTGGGGAATTTCAACGCTTCCGAACGTCAACGAGAATAATCCCGAATATACGAATTACATCTGCGGTGAGGGAGGAATTCTCCAGAAATGGATAAAACTGGGCGCGAAGGGCTGGCGGCTTGATGTTGCGGACGAGCTTCCCGATGAATTTCTTGATAATCTGAATGTCGCAGTTAAGAAAATGGGCAGCGACAAGATAATCTACGGCGAGGTCTGGGAGGACGCGTCGAATAAAGAGAGCTACGGCGTGCGCAGGCGTTATCTTATCGGCGGACAGCTTGACAGCGTTATGAATTACCCGTTTAAAGAGGCAATTCTGAATTATGTAAAATACGCCGACGCGAGAATGTTTAAGGACAGTATTCTGACTATCCTTGACCACTACCCGAAGCCCGCGATAGATATGCTGATGAATTTCCTCTCGACTCACGACACCGAACGCGCTTTGACGCGGCTGGGCGGCGAGGAGGTCGGCTGGCACGATAAGGACTGGCAAAGCGAACGCCGCCTTGACGGGGCACAGTATCTGTACGGTCTGGCGTTGCTGAAGTGCGCGATGGTTCTGCAATTCTTCCTGCCGGGCATTCCGTCGGTCTATTACGGCGACGAGGCGGGAATGGAGGGCTACCGCGACCCGTTCAACCGCCGCTGCTATCCGTGGGGTCAGGAGAACACCGAGCTTATCGAGTTCACAAAACAGCTTGCTAAGGTTCGGCACGGAACAAGAGCGTTCGAGCAGGGCGAGATGAAATTTATCGAATGCGACGACAATGTGTGCGTTTTCGCGCGGTCTGACAGGATAACGCGCGACGCCGCGATAATTTTCCTCAACAAGTCCACCCGCGGCAGAACGTTTGAGATAAAGACCGAAAAAACGGCGATGTTCTACGATTTCGAGCCTGCGTTCGACCGCTTCGGCAAGGGCATAGCGGACGGGAAGGTGACCGTCGCGCCGTTCGACTATGCGGTTGTTTATTGCAAGGTGTGAACCTATGGAGAATTATGTACACAAACGGACTGGTAATTCAGAAATACATTGATAATCCCTACAAGGGCATCGACGGAAGCGGGTTCAGTGAAAATACAGGCGAAAACTGGTATTTCAATGACGACAAAGAGCTTTCGGCGGTGTTTGAACCGTATTATGACGAGAATATCAATCTCACCTATTACGATCTTGAAGATCACACACATGTTTCCGCCTGCACGGATATGAGCTACATTCAAAGGTATGCTGAGGAGTCCGAAAAGCGCGGAATACGTTTCAGAATACTGCTGGTTGAGAGCGATATTCCCAAGCCTGCCGCCGAATTTCCGAAACTTAAAACAAAGTTCCTCGGGTATGATTACGCTTATATTCGGGGAGATAATTATTCGGCGGTGTATAACGAAATCCCGTTTGTATTTCCGCAGTTCAAGCTCAACGAAAACGAGCTTTTCCAAACCGAGGAGGAGCTTCGGGAATATCTTGCCGCGCGCGAAGAATTCAAGTCCGCAAATCCGCCGTACACGCTGGAGGAGGGGGATTTCGCGGTGCTGAGACTAAGCGAGGTCGAATGGTGAATAAATAAAATCCCCAACCGATGTGGCTGGGGATTTATCATTCGGAAAAATTTTAGTCAGAGCGTACAAATTCTATCTTCAGCTCGGCATTCATGCCCTTTGCAAGGCGTTTAAGCGTTTTAACGGAAGGGTTTGCGGTGCCGTTTTCGATTTTGCTGATGTCGCCCTGTGAAATGCCCGTGCGCCGCGAAAGCTCCTCTTGAGTTATACCCGCCTCGTTCCTTGCTTTGATAAGCGCGCGGACAACTCCGAATTCGGTTTCATACCCTTTGTATTCCGCATTGAATTCGGGGTCGCGAAGCTGTTCCTCCAGATATTTTTGAAGATCGTCAGACATTTTCCTCACCCTTTCTGCTTATATAATCACTGCGGTATCTTTTAGCCAAGTCGATTTCACGGCGCGGAGTTTTCTGTGTTTTCTTGACAAAACCGTTTGTAAGAACGATTTTTCCTCCGTCAAAAAAGAAGTACAGCACTCTTGAAATATTCGACCCGACTTTTGTTCTCAGCTCAAAAATTCCGTCCTCAAGCGATTTTGAATATGGTTCGGGAAGACGGTTGCCAAACTATTTGGCAAGCTGAATTGTCCGTAATGTTTTAGCGCGTAATTTAACGTCCGTTTTATCAAGAAAATCCCTTACGGGACAAACGCCGCCGCTTGTCTTATAGAATATTATTTCAAAGTCGGCCATTGTTATCCGCTCCATGCAATATAGGATATATCCTATATTTATATTATACACCTTTAATTTAATTTTGTCAAGAGGGAATTTTTACTTATTCATCGCAAACTTCTCCTCTTTTATCCACGCCCACTGCACATTTTGCCGCTTGCCGGGCTTTTTGTCCTTTTCGAGGAAGTAGGTAAGCGTCGCCATATACTGCTCAACGTCCGTGCAGACCATATACGCGGGATATTCCCCCTCAAAAAACGGCACGGGCTTTCGAGCCTTCGAGCCGTTCCGCCAGCTTGCATAGCCGCCCTCCTGCGAGGTGTGCGCGTCATAGCTTATCCGACAGCAGCCCTCTCCGAAATTGAACCACATCTCCTCGCCGCTTCTGTGCTGAATGGTAAGCGTTTTCAGCGTGCCGTTTAAAAACACCTCTCGGAAATGCTCCAGCAGCTCTTTCAGCTCATCAGCCGAGAGCTTGTGGTCGTACAGCTCGCGCTTTACGCTGCCGTCGCGGGCTTTCTCCGTCACCCAAATCGGCACTTCGGGAAGAGCCTTCACGGGGGTGAAACCGCTCGTATCAATGTGGGTTTTGCGGTTGTCGGTTATCTTAAAAAAGTAGATGTACAGGTTCGGAAACTCCTCCGACAGAAAATCGCTTTCGACATCGCTTTGCAAATTGTAAAGCGTAATTGCCTCATTTTTACAGCGCAGAGCGTCCTCCCTGCGGATATCCCAGCACATAAGCTCCCGCCCGTGCCCGTAGATTTCCTCCCGCGTGAAGCCGTGCGCTGTAAGGCTTTGGACAACGTTCGCCGTAACGCCCGCATACCACCGACTATCCCCGCTGAAGTACCCGCAGTATTTTATCTGGTTGAGTATCATCTCTGCTGTGTTCTCGCTGTAATTTCCGCGCCGCCAAATCATTTTGTGTCCTCCTTGTTAAAGTATACCCTTGGTCAGGTTTTTATCCATACGTTTAATATCCTCCCATAAGCCGTTTTCCAGATTAAATCCCTGCCATTCTTTACATAAGCGCAGTTTATCCTCGTTTTTTTGAACAGAGGATCTGACTGTTTCCCAAAAATTATTATCTGAAATAACAATTGTCGGCTTATTGTGAATTCTTTTATACATCAAATTCCAACACACGGAATATGCTGCCCATATTTGAACGGCGTTGCCGTTGAGGAGAGATAAAACAGCCTTTTTAAACTTCTCAACGATCTCTTCATTCTGAGTTTCCGTATAAAGACGGCAGACCCCTGAATTCACAATCCTCCCGAAATCAGTCGGAACATTTGCCGGAACAAAGCGGTCAAGCGGGCAGGCATACCCCTTTTCCCCGCATAAAAACTCGGCAAACTCGTCATTGTCAAACGCCCTTTTTGTCAAAGCAAGAAGCTCTTCATTGGTCATCGCTTTTCCTCCTTGTGGATGCTGCCAATATGCCTACTCCGCAACCCTCCGTTAAGATACAGTCCAGACGGTTTATATAACCCCACAATCCGTCGTTTTTACAGCCATACCAATCCTTGCAGTTTCTAAGAGCTGACTCGTTATTCAGCACATTAGCTCTTATTGTCTCAAGGGTTTTTTCCGGCATTATAAACGGCGCGGGATACTCAGAATATTCATTAAAAATCTGATTCCAGCAAGCCATATAAGCACACCAAATCCGAGTGGGGGTGTCGTTCAATTTTTCAATTGCCTTGCAAAATTCAGCTATGATTTTTTCATCATGCGTCTGTGAATATAACTTGTATATACCGTTTATTACTATTCTGTTGAAATCGGTAGGAATATTATCGGGAATATCGGGATTTCCGTGGACAGCATACCCCTTTTCACCACACAAAAACTCGGCGACCTCGTTATTATCGAACGCCTTTTTTGTAAGAGCAAGCAGCTCCTCGTTCGACACTCTCGTCTTTTTGTCCATGGTTGTCCTCCTTGTCAGATATCGCCCCGCCCGAAAAACTCCTCGTACACCTTTCTTGAATTCAACAGCTTTGCAGTGGAATTTTCAAGAGCGGAGGCGTTACCGTCCGACTTTGTTATAAAATAAGTCACATCGTCGGGGTCAGCCGTAAGCGGATATTTTTCAATTGCGCGCCGAAACGCCGACGCTGCCATCTCAAAAAATATATCCTCCGACCATTTATGAATGTCGGGGTCTTTTCTGTTGTGTTCGAACAGCAGCCTTGAAATCTTCGCAAGAGAGCTTCTGCGCCCGTTCATTACGTCGGAATATCCCCACTCCCCGACCTGCCATTTCGCCTGCCCGTGAGCTTGTAGGAATTCGAGCGTGTTCGCAAAAAGCTGCACGCAAACGCACCTGCTGTCGGACACCATTGCGGCGGCGTATATTTTCTCGCTGCCCGCGGCTTTGCGTATCGCGAGCAGCTCCTTTACAAGCGATTTTTCAAGCTTTACCGCTATGCTCTCGTAAAATCCCAAATTCCCCACTCCTTATTATAAATTACATAGCCCTGAGCAAAACACACCAAACCGCATAATAAAAGGAACGGTGAGCGAAGCTCAAAACAGCTGTCACTATAACCTCCAAAATATATAGAAAGAGCCGCCCGAATTTGGTATAATTAGATTGTGGGAAACCATACGAAATGTGGGGCTGGCTCTTATCTACCGCCAAGAAATTATACAGGATGTCACGCTGTTTACATCAGCACCAAAAGCACAATTTTATGACAGACTTTTTGAAAGTCTTGACCTTTCGGACTTTCCCGAATCTATCGCCCGAACAGGCAGAAGCGGATACTCAAAAAGGGCTTTGTTGTGCGCTTTCATTGTGATGAAATGCGAATGCTTTTCCTGCGTTACAGACCTTTTGGATTATCTCCAAAACAATCTTTTAATTGCTCATTACTGCGGATTTAATATTTTAAAACCGCTGCCGTCCTATTGGACTTTTGAGCGTTTTATCAAAAACCTTGACAACAACATTTTAAAAGAGCTAATGAAGTCACAGGTTTTAAAGCTTTCCGAAATGGGAATCATCGACACGTCTTTTATTGCGCTTGATTCTACTCCTATTTCCGCAAATACTTCGCAA
>CANRIQ010000003.1 GCA_947630655.1 uncultured Clostridia bacterium
GGTGTTTCGCATAAGCATAGCTATCGTCATGGGTCCGACGCCTCCGCGGTAATACTCACCTTAGCACTCGTTTTGATATGCGTTTTTATGCCCGAATGGGGTATAGCGCAGGTTTTAATCGTGGTGCTGGTGGCAATTTTGGCGGGGGGACAATGGGCATTGTTTATATGGTTAAGAGGTAAGAAATAAGCCGCAGTATTCGCTAGCGCGAATACCGCTTGCAATATTCGCCGGAGCGAATATTGCAGTAAGAGGTAAGAAAAGAGGTAAGAATTTTCTTACCTCTTACAAAATTTATAACCCTAAACTTACCTGCAATGCGCCGTTTACCATTGCCATGGAATTGCTGTCAAGCTCTCCCATGCGCTCTTTAAGGCGGCGTTTGTCTAATGTACGAACCTGTTCGAGAAGCACTACGGAATCCTTTGAAAGCCCGCAGGACTGCGCCGTGACAGGTATGTGCGTAGGAAGCTGGGATTTTTCCTTTTTGCTGGTAATTGCCGCCGCAATGACCGTCGGGG
Source organism: uncultured Clostridia bacterium (assembly GCA_947630655.1). Lineage (GTDB taxonomy): Bacteria > Bacillota > Clostridia > Oscillospirales > Ruminococcaceae > CAG-115. The sequence continues at coordinate 522 of CANRIQ010000003.1, forward strand.
AGTGCTTGTTGCCTATGTCGTTCTGCACAATCAGCACGGGGCGAATTCCGCCCTGCTCCGAGCCCACAACGGGACTTAGGTCGGCATAATAGATTTCTCCGCGTTTTACAGGCATTTTTATCGATCCTTTCCGTGTATTTTTTTGTTTTTGTTTTGTACAACTATTATTGACGCGGAATTTTTGATTATTCAAATTTTTTTGGAAAATGGAGTTTTTTATGGACTGGAAAACACTTTTACAAAGCAAGCGTGAACGTTCTGCCCGTGCCGCAACCCCCGACGACATCCGCACCGAATTCCGCAAGGATTATCACAGAATAATCGGCAGCGCGTCCTTCCGCAGGCTTCAGGACAAGGCGCAGGTGTACCCGCTGACGCGCGGCGATTTTGTCCGCACGCGGCTTACGCACTCGCTGGAGGTAAGCTCGTTTGCGGGGTCGCTTGCCGATATGATTTTCAGGCGGCTTATCGACAGCGGCACTCCGGGCGTCGACGACATTGTCCGCGAAAACTGCCGGGATATTCTGGAATGTGCGGGACTTGTACACGACATCGGAAATCCTCCGTTCGGGCATTTCGGAGAATTTGCCGTAAGGCAATGGTTTAAGGATAATTTTCAGAAATTAAGCTTTTCGGGGACAACTCTTGACAAGCTGCTCGACGACCACATGAAAGCCGATTTTCTGAATTTCGAGGGCAACGCGCAGGCACTCCGCGTTCTCGCGCGGCTGCACTGCCTGATTGACATGAGCACGGGAATGAACCTCACCTACGCGCTTTTGCACACAATAGTAAAATACCCCGTAAGTTCGCTTGAAATCGACAAAAAAAGCGGCGATATCCGAACCAAGAAAATGGGTTTCTTTTTATCGGAGCAGGAGCTTTTCCGCGATATTGCAAAATCCACGGGAACGGACGGGCGGCGTTTTCCGCTGACGTTCATTCTCGAAAGCGCGGACGATATCGCCTACAAAACCGCCGATATCGAGGACGCAACAATTAAGGGGCTGCTTACCTACGATATTCTTTTACGGGAGCTTCAAAGCGAAAAATACGCATCACAGAGCACTGCCGAGGCGTATAGTGATCTTATTCATTCGCATGACTCCGCCGAGAAGCTTCATATGGAAAACACCGACAGCGCGGCGGTGTCAAGGTGGATAATAAAGCTTCAGACCAAAATGCTTTACGCCGCGACAGACGCTTTTTGCGAAAATTACAACAGCATTATGGCGGGCGAATTTAAAAAGGATCTGCTTTCGGCAAGCCCCGCGGGCACGCTTTCCGACGCGCTTTCGGATATCGCGTACAGATACGCGTTCCGCTCAGGCTTGATTGTGAAAAACGAGGTGTCGGAGTGGGCGGTGATGAACGGCTTGCTCGACAGGATAGTCGGCGCGGCACTGCGGTTCGGCACTTCCGAGGAGCAGATGTTCGACCGCGATCTTACCGAAATTCTTTCGGACAACTACCGCGAAATTTGTCTTAGAAGCTGTGAGGGGAAAACTCCCGCCGAGCAGGCTTATTACAGGCTTTTGTACGCTACAGACTGCATTTCCGGAATGACGGACAGCTTCGCGACGGATTTTTTCCACACGCTTAACGGGTGATTTTATGAAGTACAAAATTTTTTTCTGCGAGGACGACGACGTAATCGCCAAAACTGCCGCAAAACGGCTCTCCGAATGGGATTTTGAAGTGTTCCGCACGGAGAATTACCGCGACGTTATCCCCGATTTTTTGGAATTTTCGCCGCATATCGCGCTGCTTGATATATCCCTCCCCTACCACAGCGGATTTTACTGGTGCGGGGAAATTAGGAAAATAAGCCGCTGCCCCGTGATGTTTATATCGTCAGCGGCGGATAATATGAACATCATCACCGCAATGGAGCTTGGAGCGGACGATTTTGTCGCAAAGCCGTTTGATATGAGCGTGCTTGCGGCGAAAATCCGCGCGCTGCTGCGGAGAAGCTATGATTTTGCCTCGGCAGTCGGGATAATCGAGCATAACGGCGTGGTGCTGAACACCGCCGACGCTGCGATTACTGCGTTAGGCGAGCGGGTTGAGCTTACCAAAAACGAGTACAGAATTCTTGAAACGCTGCTTGAAAACAAGGGAAAAATTGTCACCCGCGAGGAGCTTATGAACCGCCTGTGGGAAACCGACAGCTTCATCGACGAAAACGCGCTGTACGTGAACATCGCGCGGCTGCGAAAAAAGCTTGACGCGGCGGGGCTTCACGGATACATTACAACGCGCGTGGGGCAGGGGTATATTGTGTAGCGGTCAGATTTTCATCTCGTTAAACCTGTCGGAGAGCCTTGCCGTAAAATTCCACTGACGCTGCATATAGGTGTGAACTGGTTTTACGCTTTCCTCATAAAAACGCGCCGCGGCGGCGGGGTCGTCAAAATGCTCTGCGACTGCCCTTGCCGCGCTGAAACCGCTCTCTATTGCGGCGGAAATCCCCTCGCCCATTGGGTTTAAAAATCCCGCACATTCCCCCGCAAACAGAATTCTTCCGACAGCGCAGTCAATCGGGCAGCCCGAACGTATTTTCGGCATTATCCACCTGTCGGTTTTCAGTTCGCGGACGATTTTCAAGCCGTGGTTTTCCGTCATATATTTCACGAACCGCTCGTAATACAGGGCGGTTTTTTCGCCGTCTATGACCGAAACTCCAAGCACCAACCGATTGCCTTTCACGTTGAACCACGCGTCATACTCGGACAATTCGGGCTTAAGATATGCGTAAAAGTAATGATAGTCCAGATCGGCAGACCCCTCGTTGAATGTCTGATATGTCGTAACTACGGACGGTCGAATTTTCAGCAGCTTTCGTTTGAGCGCGCAAACCGCCCCCTCGCAGTCAATGACGAATTTTGCCTGCTCGGTGAACTCCTTAAACTTAACCTCGACCGCCCCGTTTTTCTCCTCAACGGAAATTACGGACGTTCCGTCGCGCAGCTCCGCGCCCGACTGCTCTGCTTTGCGGGCAAGCCATTCGTCGAATGAACTTCTCTGTATATTAAGCCCTTGCTGTTCAAATCGATATTCATTGCCCTTGTCATCGGTCAAAATCATTCCGCGGCTTTCGCTCGGAGCGCAGGTAACGCTGTCCGGAACATCTTCGCCGAAGTGAGTTTTGACGAGTTCAAGCGTCTTTTTTATAAGCTGCCCCGAACAGGATTTATAGCGCGGGAGCTTGAATTTCTCAACCAAAAGCGTCCTATATCCGCTCTCGGCAAGCGTTTTCGCGGCGGTGCAGCCTGCGGGTCCCGCACCTATCACTATCACGTCATACATTTTAATACCTCCATTTCAGCAAAAAGAGGAGCCGAAAAAGCTCCTCTTATTTTTTGAATTTTTAGGGAAATCACCCTGCCTTGCGGTTTTCGATGCACTTTCTCGGGCACGCCGCCGCGCACGCTCCGCAGTTTGTGCATTTCGAGTAGTCGATTGTCGCGTGGTTGTCCGTAACCGTAACCGCTCCCACGGGGCATTTTTTCTCGCAGATTTTGCAGCCTATGCAGGAATTCTTGCAGAGATCCTTCGCAACCTTGCCGATGTCCTTCGACGAGCACCGCACGTCCACCGTCTGCTTTGCGGGACGGATAACTATCAGGTGGTTCGGACACGCCGCCACGCATTTTCCGCAGGCAACGCACTTTTCGGAATTCACCACCGCAACGCCGTTTACAATGCAAATTGCGTCGTGATCGCACACCGCCGCGCAGTCTCCCAAGCCGTCGCAGCCCGTTCTGCACACGCCCTTGCCGTTGTAGAAACGCTCTGTTGCAGCGCAGGACTGCGTGCTTATGAAATTGTACCGCTCCTCGGTAGCGTCAACACAGCCGTTGCAGCGGACATAAGCCACCTCGCGCTCCGTCTCCAAAGCCTCCTGACCCATAATTTCCGCAATTTTCTTTGCAACTGCCGCTCCGCCGGGCTTGCACTTGTTATTTGGAGCTTCTCCCGCCGCGACAGCCTTTGCATAGCCCTCACAGCCCGAATATCCGCAAGCTCCGCAGTTTGCGTTCGGGAGAGCCTCGGCAATTTTTGTGACGGTTTCGTCAACCTCCACCGCGAAAAACTTAGTTCCCAGAACCAGCAATCCGCCCGCGGCAGCACCGATTACCGCGAAAATAATTACAGGCAGTATATATGTTACAAAAACTTCCATCATACACCCCCGAATAATCCGTCAACCAGTCCGCCGAACCCGACGAACGACAGCGACACGATAGACGCCGCAACCAGCGTTATGGGCATTCCCTCAAACGTCTTCGGGACGCGGCATTTTTCAAGCCGTCCGCGGACGCCCGAGAAAATCAGCATCGCGATAAGGAAACCCAGTCCCGCGCCGAGCGAATTTACAATGCTTTCGCCGAAGTTGTAGCCCTCATCGATGTTGAGGAGAGTAACACCCAGCACCGCGCAGTTTGTGGTGATAAGCGGCAGATACACGCCCAGAGCCTTATAAAGAGCGGGAACGTATTTTCTCAAAATCATCTCTACCAACTGAACGAACAGCGCGATTATCAGAATGAACAGAATTGTGTTAAGATATTCCAGTCCCATCGGAACGAGGAACAGATGATACAATGGGTAGGTTGCCGCGGTTGCGAGAACCATTACCGCCGTAACCGCCACGCCCATTCCGAGCGAGCCGCTGGTGGTTTTGGAAACTCCCAGAAACGGGCAAATTCCCAGAAACTTTGAGAGGACGAAGTTGTCGGTGAGAATTCCCGTGAGGAGAATAATCATCATGCTTTTTGCAAGTTCCATTTACTTCTCCTCCTTCTTCTCATTTTCGGCAGCCTTTGCGGCATTTTCGGAGATTTTCTCCGCCGCCGCGGTCTCTCCTACTGCGCTCGGGCAGCCCTCTCTGTTGGGACATGCCGCGCATCCCGCAGCCTTCGGCGGCTGGCGGTTGGCAATCTTATTCACCAGCGCGATAAGGCAGCCCAGCACGAAAAATCCACCTGCGGGGAGAATAAACAGCGTCATCGGCTCCATAAATTCGGGGCATACCTGCAAACCGAACCATGTTCCCGAACCGAAAATTTCACGGACAGAACCCATGCAGAGCAGCGCGAGCGTAAATCCTACGCCCATTCCCGCACCGTCGAGTGCCGCCGCGCCGACGTTGTTTTTCGATGCGAACATCTCCGCTCTGCCGAGGATTATACAGTTTACCGTGATAAGCGGAAGGTAAATTCCCAGCGCGTCGTAAATTGCCGGGAAAAATGCCTGCAAAATAAGCTGAATAAGCGTTACAAAGCCCGCGATGATAACTATGTAGGACGGCAGACGCACCGCCTTCGGGATTACCTTTTTAAGCAGCGAAATTACCACATTCGAGCAGATAAGCACAAACGTCGCCGCCGCGCCCATTCCGATAGCGTTTGACGCCATTGTGGTAATCGCAAGGGTCGGACACATTCCGAGCAGCGTTACAAGCGTGGGGTTTTCCTTAATCAGACCCTTTGTAAACTCCTTCATATAACTCACGCTGCCTCACCTCCGTTCGTTGTCCATAAATCGTAAGCCAAAAGCGCGGTGTTTACGGCAAGCGCGACGCCCCTTGAGGAGTATGTCGCCGAGGTCACGCCGTTTACCTCGTTATCCGCGGGATTGGACTTATTTTTGACAATCTCGACTGTCCCGGACTTGCCCTTGAACAAATCGAGGAACGCGGGATCGTTGGTTTTAGTGCCCAGACCCGGAGTTTCCTCGCCGACGGACACGACAGCCACTCCCGCAACCTTGCTTTCCTTTACTCCGACCATTATGTCGTAGCCTTTTTTATAGCCCTTAACTACCGCTTCAAAAGCTATCGAACCGTCGTTTTTAGAAAAGACCTTTGTTACATTCGCAAGCTCCGAAACACCGGAATTTGCGAAAAGCTCCTGCCACTGATCTGCGGGAACGACCGAGAAATCGTCCTTTGTGCCGCCGTAAATAGTCGTCAGAGCCTCCGCCTGCTTGTCGGTAACGACATTTGAGGTGTCGACATAGGTTGCCTGATAAACCACAATTACAAGGCAGGAAATTATTGCGGCGATAAGAGCCAAAACTATAATCGGTTTTGCTTTTGCCATATTATTTTCCCTCCTTTGTCTTTGCGGGCTTTACAGCACCCAGAGCCTTGGGAGCGGTGAACCTGTCGATAAGCGGAGTTAAGCAGTTCATAACGAGAATTGAGAACGAAACGCCCTCGGGCATTGTTGCAAACTGCCGTATAGCGAACGTTATAAGTCCGCAGCCTATGCCGAAAATAAGCTTTCCCTTAGTGCTTAAGGGAGTTGTGGAATAGTCGGTTGCCATAAACAGCGCGCCGAGCACCAGACCGCCCGAAAGAAGCTGATAAAGCATAAAATTCAGATCGCAGCCGCCGTAGAAGAACGACAGCACCGCCACCGTGCCGATAAAGCACACGGGAGTTACGGGGTGAACCACGCCTATGCAGATAAGATACAGCCCGCCGAGCAGCAACGCCGCAATGCAGGTTTCACCGAGGCAGCCCGCGCGGTTTCCGAGGAACATATCAAGAAAGCTCGGAAGCTCTTCCGCGGGAGCGGCAAGCGGAGTCGCCGACACTGTCGCGTCAACGCCCTCCTTCCATGAGAACGGTGCGGTCCATTTGGTCATTGCCGCCGTAAACGACAGCATAAGAGCAATTCTCGCCGTAATCGCGGGGTTTGCGAAATTCTGACCGATGCCGCCGAACAGGCATTTTACGATAACTATTGCTATAAAGCAGCCGATAACCGCCATATATATCGGCAAATCCACGGGCAGGTTGAACGCCAGAAGCATACCCGTAACCACCGCCGAAAGGTCGGAGACAGTGTTGTCGCGTTTGGTTATCTTGTCAAACAAAAACTCGAACAGCACGCACGCCGCACAGCAGATGACCGTAAGCAGCAGTGCCTTCAGCCCGAAAATCACCGTCGCCGCAATCAGCGCGGGGCAAAGCGCGATTATCACCGCAAGCATTACCTTCTGCGTCGTCCACGCGCTTCTTATGTGAGGAGAAGCCTCAACAAACAATTTATTCACGAGCGTTCACCTCACTTTCCCTGTTGTTTCATCTTAGTCTGTCGCAGGAAGTCCTTCGCCAGCTGATTTTTCTCGGCAAGCGGACGCTTTGCGGGACAAACAAAGCTGCACGCGCCGCAGTTCATGCAAAGATTGACCTTCAGCCTGTCAAGAGCCTCTGCGTCGCGCGCGTCATACGCGCTTTCAAGCTCGGTAGGCTGCAAATTCACCGCGCACGCCCTCACACACCTGCCGCAGCGAATACAAGCGGTCGTTTTGCGCACGGGAGTGTCCCCGAACAGCAAAACCGCGTTATTCGTCTTGCCGAGCGGAGTGTCGGGGTCGAACGCGCACGCGCCCATCATAGGACCTCCGAGCACAATTCTGTCAGGCTGACGGCGAACGTCCGCAAAGCCCACGATGCTGTGAAGCAGCGTTCCCACGGGCACGAAGAAATTCGCGGGGGAATTTACAATATTACCGTCAATGGTTATTCTTCTCTGAACCAGCGGAACACCCGTTTTTATGTAGTTGTAGATAAATCCCGTCGTCGAAACGTTCATTACCATACAGCCGACGTCGGACGGGAGCTTGCCCTCTCCGACAATTCTCCCCGTGAGCGTATGTACAAGCACCTTTTCTGCGCCCTGCGGGTATGCCGACGGCAACTTTTGCACCTTAATATTCGGGTATCTCACGCACAGCTTTGTCAGCTTGTCTATCGCCTGCGGCTTATCCGCCTCGATGCCTATAATGGCGTTGGGGATCTCAAGCTTTGTCATAATCAGATCTATCCCCGCGAGGACATTGTCCGCATTCTCCATAAGCTCTCTGTAGTCGCTGGTAATATACGGCTCGCACTCCGCACCGTTAAGCAAGAGGTAGTCGATGGTAACCTTGCTTTTATCAAAACCGAGCTTTACATGCGTCGGAAAGCCCGCGCCGCCGAGTCCCACTGCTCCGCTCTCGCGAACAGCCTTTATAAACTCCTCGCGGGTATCCGCCTTCGGGGGCTTAATTCCCTCGTACATATCGTTTTTGTTATCGTTGGTGATAACAACCGTCTTGACCAGCCTTCCGCCAACGTTCATAACATCCTTTATTTCCTTCACAACGCCGCTTACCGACGCGTGAACGGGCGTTGACATAAACGCCTCGGAATCGCCGATCTTCTGACCGATCTTCACCTTGTCGCCAACCGCCACGCACGGCTCGCACGGCGCGCCGATATGCTGAAGCATACTCACCGCAACCTCCTCGGGAGCGGGTATCTTCCTGGTTGACTGCTCCGCCGAACCGCTGAAATGCGGCAATCGAACGGAATGTAGCTTACCCAAATATATCATTCCTTTCAAAAGAAAACTTTACAGCGCAAACCGCCCTTTCTGTCGAAAAAGGCGGTTGTAATTGCGCCGGTTTTTTTACTTTGCTAAAACGGCATTTTATCAGAACATTTCGACGTTGCCGATGTCGCCGTCGTTCTTCTCCTTAACCATGGGGTCGGTGGAGGGACGGCGCGGAGTTACGCCCTCGGGCGCAGGATAGCGCGGCGTAAGCTTAGGTTTTTCCTTAGGAGCAGCCGCCGCGGCAGGCTTCGCTTCGGGAGCAGCTTGCGGCTTCGGAGCTTCCTCGGCGGGCTCTTCGTGAGTCTCCGCCTCGCGTACAACGCCTCTGAGGCTGTCCTCATACCACTTTGCCGCCATCATGGGGCTTAAGATTATATCCAGCACCTCGTGCGGTCCGTCAAGCACCTCTTCAACAGCATTCGAGCCGTTCGCGTCGGGTTCGCATATATCATAGATTATCTGTCTGTGATACTTAATTCTGCAATACAAAAACTCGGGAGGAATATTATCAATCTGCGCAATCTCCTCCAGCCACAAGAACGGCGTCATACCGCCTATGCTTACGTCGTCGATAACCCAGCCCGACGCAGCGTCCGCGTCGTTATGGCAAAGGTACAGCGCGAAGCGGAATTTTTGCTCCTTTTCGCCGTTCATAAGCCCTATGGTGAAATTCTTCACAACAAAGCTGTTCAAAACGCTGTTTTCGTATCCGCAGCACGGGCAAACCCCGCCGTAGCCGTAAAGCTTTGCGTTTATATCCCGCGCGAAATAGTTTCTGTAGATCTTAGGCGAGGATTTCTCGTAAAGGGAAATTCTTCTGACCTCGCTTCTCAAATAGTCAAACTCCTTGCGCGAAATCGACGGAACGGGCTTGTAATAATACGGAAGCTGGTCAACCAGCACGATATTCGGCTCTTCCGTGCCCGAATACAGCCCGCGAAGCAGGTTCTTGTTCTGCCCTGTGAGTATAAACTCCACAAATCCCGCATACTGGGGCTTTGTCATGCCGTCGCGCAGAATAACAAGCTTTGCGGACTTCGCCATATCCTCATCGGAAATGGGCGCGGTGATGTCCACAATCTTCATCAGCTTGTCATCACCGCTTAAAAGCGCGATTTTATCAAGTCCGAGATCGCAGACGTAGATTTTCGCAAGCTTTTGCTCGATAGTCTCGGCGTTCCCCGCAGTCGGAAGCACGGAAATTATATCCTGCGTATCGAAATTGAACCGCCCGGGAGAATGCAGGAAATCGAACACGCGGTTATTAAACAGACCGCTTTCGATAAGCGCGTAAACATCGCTTACAATGTCCAGAAGCTCCGCGTTCGTGATGTTCGGCGGGATCATAAACTGCTTCCCGTAAACCGAGAAACGATAACGCTTGTTTATATCGAGTGCGAGCGTCACATCGCCGCCTTGGCTCTTTATCTCCTTCAGGAACTGAATAGTGTCCTTGCCGTTGGTGAACGAATTCACCATAAGCGTTACCACCTGATTGAAAATCTGGTGATTTTCAAAGCGCATTTCGTGCGCCGCCAGCGTATCATACGCCTTTTTGAGGTTTCCGATATTGATTTTGGAAATCTCAAACTGAATATTCGACGTTCCCGAATTTATCACAAACTGGAAGTACTTCATCGAGATGCGGTAATTCTCACCGAACATCTCATCAATCACCGCGAAAGCGTCCGCAAGCGCGTTTTCATCGGCAACCGAGCCGTTTACGATGCACTCGTTAAGCTTCAGCGAGATAATGCTCTTGAAGTACGCCGCAAGCTCGTAATCCTTGATTTTCTTGCCGTCGGACTCCATATTGTAGCGGTTTCCGTCGATAAAGAACGAATACAGGAATTCCTCGCCGCGCTCGTCCGTCCCCGCCACAAGCCAGTTATACCGCGCGACAAGAACGTGATTATCGTCCTTGCCGTACCACGAATTCATCTGGTCAATATCTTCGTAAAGAGCCTTTTTCGCGCTTCCGTCGTCGTGTTCCTCTTTATTGACATCGCGCTCTGAGAAGAAGCCGTGATTTCTGAGCTCTCTGAAAACAACGGGATTTTCCGAATGCGGGAACTGCACGGAAACGCTGTTCCCGAACTTCTCGCGCAAGCCCTTTGCAATGCCGCTTGTGTTGATGTAGTTGTAAAAGAACTCGAAAACGTACTGCTTCGGGCGCAGATGATAAAGCTCAGGCTTATCCTGTCTGGGAATAAGCTCCAGCACGAACATTTTGCGGTAATCGTCCGCCACCGCCATAATGCCCTGCTCAATCTTCGCCGAGCATTCCTCCAGCGAATCATATTTTATACCCGAACGGTTGTTTGTAATAAACTTATTCGGCACAGACACAAAGAATGCCGAAAGCTGTTCGTCGACAAACTCCTGCGAATTTGCGCGGACAAAGCCCGTAAGCTCGAACGTCGAGAAGTAGTTGTACTTCGACATCAGAACCTTCGCGGCGTCCCTCTTTGCGCCCGAAATCGCATACGGAATAAGGTAGGTGAACCCGTCGTACTCTGCGTTTATAAAGTCCGCAACGCTCTTTCCGTTCTCGGAAAAGCGAACCTTCGGAATATCGTGCTCGTCCTTGCGGTACTGCTGTATACGGTAGACAACCTCGCGGTTTCCGAAATTCAGCACCGCAAGATTTATCGTCCTCTCATGGCACTCATTTTCATCAGCCGCCGTAAGCGTCTTTTTCCTCACAAACGCAAAGCACAAGTCCACCATATTGATATATATGCCTTTTTTGGAGGTAAGCGTGGTGAGGTTTTCGTGAAGCGCAGCCTGCTCGTTTTCGGGCAGAGCAAAAACAATCTCGGTGTGATTGAAATGCTCGCCCGTAAGCTGAAGCTCGCGAACCTTAAGCGTTCCTTCGTCGTTTACAACGCGCAGAGAATAGTTATTCGACCGCATTTTAAACCAGTCGACATTCGCAAAAACGCTCTTCGCGCCGAGACCGAAACGCCCCTCGCGCTTTTTATCGCCGTCGTTTCTGCCGACCGAGAGATAATAGAACACCTGCTCGAGGCGAAATCCCGTCTCATTATAGGTAAGCTTAACCTGCCCCTCGTCAAGGAATTCTATCATAACCTTGATGTCGGGCGAATCATAATCGCACCCGAACACGTTCTGCAGCAGCTCGCGAATAATCGACTCCCTCGGGTAGTCCTTCGCGATGCCCGCCATATTGATAGCCCCTCTGCCGGCGTACATATTGTTGAAGTAATCCTTGAACGGCGTACTGTCAATCTCGCCGGAATCCAGCTTCCTCTGAATTTCCTCGACGACCGACTTCATACCCTCTTTATCGCCCGCGGTGTTACGCTCAAAAAAGTCGCCCAGAAGTCTCTCAACCGTCTCGTAGCTTCCGCTCATTAGCCTTGCCCCATTTCTCCGCGCTGTTATCTTTTATCGGCACGCGCCGCGCGGTGGACGCTTTTTAGTTAATTTTATCAGAAACCGTCGTTATAGATTTTTATATAATCCTTAAAAGAGCGGTCGGAATCCTGTTCCTTAGCCCTGTATTTCCAGATCCCGTAAAGCGCGGGATATTGCAGACAATCATTAAGAGAGCTTATCTCCTGCTTTATGCGCAGGTGGAAATTATCCCCCTTATGCAGCTCGTCAATCTCGGTCTTCGCGCTTGCAAGCCCCGGAATAGCCTCCCCCGCGAACGGCTCGTTTGAAAACGTATCCGACGAGAACGAAGCCGCCATTTCCTCGCGCCGCGCCGCCTTTTCAAGCTTCCCGCCGCTTACGGTGCAAAGCCCTCCGACAGCGTTTACGGCGTTTGTGATGTCGCCCTCCGACGAACTCTCCGAAACGCCCAGAAGCTTGAAAATTTTCTCAAGCTGACCTTGCGCAAACTCGGCAAGCTGTTTCCCCGAGCCGAGCTTCTCGGTTTCGGGAACAGCGTACTCGCACTTTACCTTCTTGATAAGATCAAGGCAATTATCAACCTGCTTCGCAAAATCGCGCAGGTACTTCAAATCCGCCACAAGCGCGTTCACCGAACGCCCCTTTTCCTTTATGTCAAGGAGAATGTTCCTCGCGGGCAAATTGCCGCAAAACGCGCTGTCAAGCTGTAAAAACAGCGTCTTGTCCAGAATGCAGGAATCAAACACCCCGTTTTTGTCGCGGAAGATAACGAATTTCCTCCGCGCCTCCTTTTCCGCGCCGTGGCGCGTCATTCTGCGCTCCAGCAGCACCGGCGACAGCGGCAGTTCGTAATTCACTACGCAGGTAATATTCTCGAACCCCTCGCCGACTGTTCCGAGGTCGTCCTGCCCGATAAGGATTTTCGGCTGATCTGAAGCGTCCTGCGGGGTCAGCATGCTTGTAATATCCTCGTTCCTGAACAGACCGCCCCTCGCGAAATGCACCTCCGCGCCGTACAGACAGGACAAAGCCTTATGCAGGTACTCCGAAGTGCTTTTTTCGCAGCAGTAAATCATCATTCTGCCCGAGCTGTCTCCGAGCGTCTCCTCGCAGAGCTTCAGCAGGCAATCAAGTTTTTTATCGAACGCCCGCAGATCCTCCACATCCGACCGCGTGAAAAACGCCTTTGAGTAGATTTTCTTCTCCTTCTCGAATTTATCGCAGTCAAACGCCTCGAACACGTTTCCGCCGTATCTGTATGCGGGCAGTCCCGACCGCAAATCAACTCGTCTGCGCAGATTTGCGAGAATTTTCTCGTCAAACTCGTACTCCGCGAAAACAACCTCCCGCGGCGCGCCGTCGGTGTAAACCGGCGCGCTGAAATACCGCATAACGGGGTTATTTTCATCAAGCTTCGCGCACTCCGCGCCAAAATCGAGAGAATTCGCCCTCTCGGACAGCTCTCCCTTATCCAGCACCGACTTTACAAGCGACGCCAGAGCCGCCTTGTCCTCGTCATTTTTCGCGGGGAACGGCGCGTTTATAAGCAGCTTTTCGCTGTTCCAGATAATCGCGCTTTCGTACTTCGCATAATCGGGAACATCGGTATTAAGCTCCTCATCGATAATGATAAGATCCCACAAAAACCGCTTCGACACCTTTTTCTTCAGGACATTTTCCCCGAAAAGCGCGTCCTGGGAGATGATATACATGCTCGCGCCGTGCTCGTTGAAGAACAAAAGCGAATTCGCCGAGCCGTTGACTATCTTGAAATCCGCGCCGATAGACGTAACCAGCGACTTGTACCAGCTGTACATTTCGCCCGACTGCGTCACCACAAGAATATTCGGATTTTCCTTCTGCGCGAGAACGTCAAAAATGCACAACGCCGCCTTGGTATATTTTTCCGACCCGAACTCCCCGCAGTTTACGGCAAAGCCGAATTTCCGCAGTTTTTCGGCAGCCGCGAGATTTGCGGCGGAAAGGTTCATCCCTACAAGCGGCATCCACTTAAAATTGCTCAATATATCGCACCCCCGAACCTGTCTTAGCAAAACAAGATTTTTCCAAAATTTTCAAATATGTACAGATTTACAGACCCTGTAACTTAATTATACACCAAATATATAATTATTACAAGTCCAACAAACCACCTAGATATATAGAAATCTTCAGGTGCTTTTTTGTGAATTTTGCACAAAAGTAATCGTTATCATACATATTTTACCTAATTTTAAGTATATTTTAGTTAGCTGTTACTTTACGACGGGTGTTATTTGTAAACTATGTGTATAAAATGTTAGCCAAAACGCAAACTGCACAAAGGCAGACGAAAAACTTTGTATAAAATTCACAATATTAAAAATTACCATTGAAAAAAAGCAAAAAAAGAGCTACAATATAAGTAACGATTTCTTTTAAAGGTGGTTTTTTGATGCTCAAAGCGATACTCTCAAAAAAAGAGCTGTCGGAGCTTCCCGAATACTACGGGTGTATTGACGATATTCTGCGCGACGACGAGGTAAACAGTCTTAAGGAATTCCGTCATCACATCGGCACGACGCGCTTTCAGCATTCGCTTAACGTGTCGTACTACAATTTTCTTTTATGCAGAAAATTTCACCTGAATGCCCGTGCCGCCGCGCGCGGAGGACTTTTGCATGATTTTTTCCTGTATGACAGACTGGAGCATATTTCCGACGCTTCCCATGCCGAGGAGCACCCGAGGGTCGCTCTGGAAAACGCTTCGCGGAAATTCGAGCTGTCGGAGCTGGAGCAGGATATGATTGTAAACCACATGTGGCCCGTGACGAAGACCCGTCCGCATTTCCGCGAGACGTTCGCGATTACGCTTGTGGACAAATTCTGCGCCGCGGCGGAATTTTCCGATATGGTGGTAAAATATGCCAAATCAAAAGCACAGCTTGCCGCATGCGTTACGGTAATTATGTGTATGAGGCTGACGTTAAAATAAGAAGTTGTGACCGGAAGGAGTTTTTATGGTAGTTCAACCGAAGGTAAGAGGATTTATTTGCACGACGGCTCACCCTGTCGGCTGCGAGGCGGCTGTAAAGCGGCAGATTGATTATGTAAAGTCCAAAGGGAAAATCGAGGGCGCGAAAAAGGTGCTGGTTATCGGCGCGTCGGCGGGATACGGCTTGGCGTCGAGGATTTCGGCGGCTTTCGGCTGCGGCGCGGCAACCTTAGGCGTTATGTTCGACAAGGAGGGCGGCGGCAATAAAACCGGCACTGCGGGCTGGTACAATACAAAGGCTTTTGAAAAATTCGCTCATAACGAGGGGCTTTACGCGAAATCCGTGAACGGCGACGCCTATTCCGACGAGTGCAAAAAAGAGGTTATCGACATCATAAAATCCGATCTTGGGAAGGTCGATATGGTGGTGTATTCTCTTGCCGCTCCGCGGAGGACGGTGGGAGATGTTGTGTATAAAAGCGTTCTGAAGACCACGGGCAAGCCTTACACAAACAAGACAATTGACCTCAGAAATAACGCCATTTCGGAAATTACGATTGAACCCGCGACGGAGGAGGAAATCGAGGCTACCGTCAAGGTCATGGGCGGAGAGGACTGGGAAGCGTGGATTGACGCGCTGAAAGCCGCCGACGCTATCGAGGACAACGCTGTGACTGTCGCGTACAACTACATCGGTCCGAAGATAACTCACCCGATGTATTTCGAGGGGTCAATCGGGCGCGCGAAGGCGCATTTGTTCGAGACCTCCAAAAAGCTGAATAAAAAGGGCGTGAGAGCTTATGTTTCTGTAAACAAGGCACTTGTTACGCAGTCGTCCTCGGCTATTCCGATAGTGCCGCTGTACATTGCAATTCTTTACAAAATAATGAAGGAAGCGGGCAACCACGAGGGCTGTATAGAACAGATGTACCGCCTGTTTTCGGAATTCGGGAGCGGAAAGCTTAATCTTGACGCGGACGGAATGATCCGCATGGACGATTATGAAATGCTGCCGGAAATTCAGGAAAAGGTCGAAAAGGTGTGGAACAGCATCTCGCAGGAGAATTTCAAGGACTGCACCGACATCGACGGCTACTGGAAGGATTTTTACGAGATGTTCGGGTTCGGCATTGACGGCGTGGATTACGAAGCGGATGTTGAAATATAAAATTACCCCGCGCGGAGATTGTCTGCACGGGGTTTTTTGCTGTCAAAACGGTTATGCCGTTTGTTTAATAAGCTCTTCGACGGACTCGGGAGGCTTTTTCGGGATAGCCTTTTCGGTTTCGTCGGTCTTGTTTACAGCGTCGATTATCTTCTCGCTTTCAATGCTCAGAGCTTTGGTTGATTTGAACGAGCTGAAATCCACTTTCATAAGCGATTCGGTGGTTTGCATATTCACTTTAAGAAGCTCGAAGAAATTTGTTATGCTGCCGTTTATGTTGTTATAGGCGTTTTTCAGGCGCGTATACTCCGAGGCGGCGTTCTTTTTGCCTGTGAACTGCGACCCTCTGCCTTTAATTCTGAACGAACTGAACCCGTAGGAATTTTTCAGGTCGTCCTCGAACCATTCGCCTCTTTCGAGAGCATTCCGGCGTTTGGAAGCCTGCTCGAGCGTGTTTCTCAATGTTCTTTCATACCCCGGCCAGTTGGTTACCTCGAATTCGGGGGTTAAATAGTTTTTCGCCGTATTGAAATAGGACTTTGCCATATTGCCGAGAATATCTATAAGCCATTTTTTCCGCGCCGTCAATACATCTTCGGTAAGAGCGACGTTTTCTACGGACTTGTACTGATCCGCCTTTGCTGAAATCATACTCTGAACATGCCTGTTCTGAACCGACAAAAACTCCGTAAAGCCGCCTATGCTCGACGACATCTGCACGCCCTCGACCTCGGTTCTTAAAAGCTTTTCCTTTTGTTTTTGCTTTTCTTCAAGGAGTTTTTGGTATTCCTGCTTCTGCCTGGCGTTTTTCGTCTGACGTTTTGAGTTGTCATTGTCAAGGGCTTTGATTTTTTCTTCTGTATCGTCAATTTCCATCTGAACTTCCGCAAGCTTGTTGTAACAGTTATCCTGAAGCGCGGAAAGCGACTCTAAAGCTTCCTTAAAAATTTTGTCGTCGTTGGTTTTGCGTTTTTGGGAAGACGCCGAGGATACGTGGGTTTTTTCATCTTTTACCAGCATTTTATGAAACGCCGTAAGCGAACCCTGACTTTCGTTTAAGCGAAGGCTCGCCCAGCTTTGGCTGCCTTTTAGTTTGTACACCTTAAGCATATTTGTAACCGCAACAGGGTCAAGCTCCGACAGCTTATTCAGCTCGGGTCCGTTGGGGTCGTCAAGCATTGCTTTTACGCGCTTCATAAATTCCGCATATTCTTTCGCGGTAACTCCGGTTTCGGTGACCGCGGAATTTTCCGCTTCGGCTTCGGTGTTTTCGCTCTCGCTTTCTGGTTGTTTTTCGGCGCGCTGTATGCCCAGGATAACATCGTTTGCCTGCTGCGACTGTGACTCGATATTTTCGAGAGCCTCGACTTCCTTAAGGTTTTTCTCGCCCTCGTCAGCCTTGTTCGCAAGCCGCTTTTTAAGCTCCGCCATAAGCTTATAGGCTTCCATGGAATTATCCATACCCTGCTTGCGTATATCTTTCAGCTTCTCATACAGCGAACCTAAGCCGGTTATGGTTTTGTCGTTCATAAGCGCGTCAAGACCTATGACTTTGCCTTTCGTCACCTTCGAGCAGATATACTGCACCGCTTCCATATCCCTTTTCAGAGATTCGTAAGTTGTGCCGAATTCATTTATCTCCTCCTCGACATGGTCGATATTGAAATTTCCGAGATAATCCCCCGTTTCGGTGTGGACAAATTTCCACATGTTATCTTCGTACTTCACGGTTCCTTTGAAGTTGACGCTTCCGAGCTCCACAGTCTTAATATCCCACGAATGATACACCGAAAGCGACTTGTCCTTTGCAATAAACGCGGGAATTCCTGCCTTTGCGCCCGCAGTCACCGTCAGCGCGAACTTAAGCGCGGCTTCAACATTGTAATCGACGTTAGTTTGCTCACGGTCAAGCGCGAAACTATTGAAAAACGGCAGCGACGGGTCGTGCGTAAACTGCGAATTTGCGGTCAATGAACCGCCTCCGTCGGCGATAATATTTCCCGAAAGCTCTACAAAGGTGTTAAAATCTTTAATCCCAAGCGTAAGTTTTACTCCGATGCCCGCTGAGACCGCACCCGAAGCATCTCCGCCAAGCGAACCCTTGAACGTGGTAACTCCCGTTTTGTCCTTTGAAACGTTAGCCATCGCGCTGACCAAAGCATTAAATCCCGTGTCGGCATGAAAATTCACGCCTACGGACAAGCACGGCACTATATTGAAATTAAGCTCCGCCTCGGCAATGCGCCCCATGGACGTCTTGCCTTCTTCTTGTTCTTCCGGGAAGCTCTTTTCCGCTTTAAGACCGGCGTCAAGCCCTTTTGTGGAGTCGTAGTTAAATTCGCCTGTTATGCCGTCGGCAAGTTTGAATGTCTTGTTAAAACTCTGAATGGTAAAACTTCCCGCTTTTATGGGATCAATACCGTCTTTGGTGATATTAAGCGTTTCAAGGCGTATTTTCATGTCGGGAATTTGTTTTAAAACTCCCGCAAGAACAGGATTCATTCCTTCAAACTGCAACGAGTCGTCAGACGCCTCGTGCGCGAGCGTAACTCCCGTAAGCGTAATCCCTTGTTCGGTTTTTTCAGCGGATTCCACCCCTCCTTTTCCCCAGCTTCCGAAATCAAGCGCGAAATCCGACAGCTTGTTCAACGTGATATTATCCTTGCCGACGGAAAGCGACATTGTTCCGCTGAACGCTTTAAGCAACGTGTTGTCGCCGCCCTCGTAAGAAAGCGTGAAATCAAGCCCGAGACTGTTCTCGACGAGATTGAACGAAACTTTCGGGTCAACCAGATGGACATTTCCGAAAATCTTTGCGTCGCCGCTGAACTGCATACCGAGCCCCTCAGCCGAAAAACCGCTCGTGCCGAAATTGAGTTTGTCGATAGTAAACGCCGCGCTCTCCATACCGCAAAAAGCGGCGATACGCTTCCCTAAATCCTTGTTTGACGCGCTGACTGTTTCAAAACTGCTGCTGAAACCCTCCGCTGACAGCGTTATAACGGCGTTTTCGGCATTCACCGCAAACGGACCGATATTTGTCGAAAAAGTGCTTGCCGCAATTTCCAGGGAGGGCTGGTCGATATTAAGCGTGAACGATAGCTCTTGAAGCTCCGCGTCGACGTTTCCGTCAAGCGGAATCTGTTCGTTGCCGTCGACGGGAGTTTCCTCCGGCGCGCCGCCCTTGTTTACCTTGACGAAGATATTCGGCAGCGACTTTCCTTTGAAAGTCGAACCTTTAAGACCTAAGGCAAGGTTTGCGAAATCGAATTTTCGGCTTGCGTAAACAAGATTTTCCGCATGGAAAACGCCGGTTCCGCCGAGAGACGGGAATAATTTTGAAATATCCGCCGAAAGATCGAGCTCTCCGAACGACGTAACTCCGTCCTCATAGGAAAAATTGGCTACCGCGCCGGCGGCAACTTCTTTTTTGTTTATTAAAAAAGCCGCCGAAAACCCGCCTTCAAGCGACGCGGAGAAACTTGACCCCGACGCGTCGGCAGTGCTTATCTCATTCCCTGCCGAATTGCCCTCGGCAGCCGCACCGCCGCCCGCATCCGTGCCTTTATGGTACGAAACCGTTGCGGTTGCGCCCTCCGGAGCGTGTATTTTAAACATGTCGCCGTCATAATTCACAATCACTCCGACAGATGCGGAAAGGTTCATTCCCGACTCGTTTACCGAGCCCGAAAAATTGCCTTCCATAAACGTAAAATTGTCGGAAACGGCAATTTGGGGAATCTTTGCGGTGATACTTTCAACCTTAAACTTCTCCGCGGCACAGTTTAAATTCGTTATATTCGCCGTGACTTTCGGAGCGTCCTCTCCTTCGCCCACAGCAAGTTCGCCGCTTACCTGCGCTATGGAAAATCCCGTTTCGGCTGCTGTTATCTTCGTCTTACCGATAGTAAGCGGGATATTTGCAAAAGTCAAGCCGTCAGTATCGAACACCAGCGATTTTTCAGCGAAATTTACTTTTGCCGAGGCGTTTGCGGCAGTTATCGGACCTACCGTGAGGGCTGCCAAATTCATGGAGAAATTGTCGACGGATATTATCCCGTCTTTGTAGGTAAGGTCAAGGTTTACGGGAAGATTTTTTGCCGTAAGCTCTTTTCCGAAAGCCGAAACGGTATATTGTCCGTTTAAAACATGAAAAATATAGCCGCCGTCGCTATTTATTTCTCCGACAGCCGGAGTTTTTCCCGTAATGGAGAATACATCCCCTATCAAATAATATATCTCGGCGTCGGACATATCAATTTTATAACTCAAGCCGCTTTCGCCTTTGAAAAGGACATACTTTTTCTGCACGGATTGTATAATATCCGCCGCGGAGTCGGCAAATCCGAGCGCGTTTTTTGTAGACTCCCCGACAATGCCCTCTGAGGTTATTTTAAGAGTACCCTCAAACGGATCGTCGTTGGTATTTGGGATTGCCGGAGACTTTAAAACAAGCTTCCGCGGGACAATCTCGTCAAGCGAAAGCGTGCCGCCTATCCCCGTGGCGAGAGTTAAGTTGTTTTCGGTGTAAAGAATTCCGTCGGGACCGTCTACCGATATCGACGACATACCTTCGTTCACGCCTATGACAACTTCCTCGCCGAAATCAAGCTTTCCGTGCTGAATTTTCACCTTGCCGTAGGCTAAAATCCGGTTACTGGGTTCGCGCTGGAGAACTATAGGCTCAACCGCCGTCCATTTAACATCCGCTCCGAGAACGGACACAGTACCCTCTGTCGCAATGGCTTTGCCGTTTTCGTTCTTCACCGTGAACGTCAGCATTCCGATGGTAAGATTGCCGTCGGGGATAGCGTTTGACCCGCCCGCAGAAGTTCCCGAAGCCCCTGCTCCTCCTGCTCCTCCCGCGGACTGCCTGTCTATCTCGTTATTCCGCTCGTTTGCCCAGTCGCGCGCCTCCTCAAACGTTTTCGTAGGGTCATCGTCGGGCGGCAGCTGCCGTTTTCCCGTATTCTGCGCCGAAGCGGGGGCTTTTTCTTCGGAAGATTTTCCGACCCCAAAAATTTTTTTCAATCTTTCAAAAGCCATAGACGTCACCTCAGATGTCCGAATTGTCTATATACAACGAGTAAGGACCAAAATCCGCGGGCGGGATATTCTTGCCGAATTTCGCAAACTGCCTTCTCACGGCGCGGACCACGTC
Organism: uncultured Clostridia bacterium; assembly: GCA_947630655.1. Lineage (GTDB taxonomy): Bacteria > Bacillota > Clostridia > Oscillospirales > Ruminococcaceae > CAG-115. Next base: position 21,596 of record CANRIQ010000003.1, read on the forward strand.
CGACATAGAAATATTCTCACCGCGCGCCGCCGCCGAAAACGCCGCGGAAACGGCTGCCCCTTTTATCATAGCTCCCGTCATTTCAAAGCGTTCCGCGAGAAAACCGAAGTCAATGCCCTTGTCTGCGGGAGCCTCACTCGGAAACGCGTTTTTCCACAGTTCCAAACGAAACTCGGCGTTGGGCTGCGGAAAGTGGATAATATACGTTATACGGCGCATAAAAGCGTCGTCTATATTCTGCTTGAAGTTGGTGGTCATAATGATTATCCCGCGGAATTCGTCCATTTTCTGGAGTAAAAACGAGGTTTCGACGTTTGCGTATTTGTCGCGGCTGTCCTTTATCTCGCTGCGCCTGCCAAAAAGAGCATCGGTTTCGTCAAATAAAAGCACCGCATTGCTGCGCTCGGCGATATTGAAAACCTCGTCAAGGCTTTTTTCGGTTTCGCCGATGTATTTTGACATCATCTTTGACAAGTCCACCTTGAAAAGCGCAAGCCCGAGCTCGTTTGCGACTATCGACGCCGCCATGGTCTTGCCGGTTCCGGGAGAACCCTCAAACAGCATTGAAAGTCCCGTGCCCGTGCCTGTTTTCTCCTTGAATTTCCAGCTGTCGTAGACGGTGTGGCGGTATCTTATGCAGTTTATTCCGTCGATTATCTGCAATTTTTCGCTCTGCGGGAGGATAAGGTCGCAAAGCCTGAAAGACGTTTGTATGCGCGAGGCTTTGTCCTTTAAAATTCCCTCCGATTCCGCAAGGCAGACGGACTTTAAAATCTCGTCGGTTATTTTATCGCAGCCCCTGAGTCCCGCCGTGCGTTCACATTCGGAAACGACTTTTTTTATCTTGGACGGCGGAAGATCGTATGACGCGGCAAGTTTCGCGACTGTTTCGGGGTTTTCCACGGGAACGGAAAAGCTGTCCCAGATTTTCTGTTTTTCCTCGAACGTCAGATCCTCCAGACGCAGCCTGCACACGGGAAGACTGCCGAATTTTACGGGGCTTTCCGCGGTCATAAAAATGAGTTTTTGCGAGGGAATAAGTCCCCGCGCCGCACGCTCTGCTTTTTCGGAATTTTTGTCGGTAACTCCGACAAAACAACAGACCGCCCGCTGCAATATAGTTTCGCGTTCAAGTTCGGATATGGCAAGCAAAATCTCGTTTTCGGGAATTTTGTCAACGTCGGCGAAAATCACATTTTTGCGGCAGAGTATCCCGCAATGTTTCACGAAAAACCGCTTTCCCATACCACTTGCGCCCTCAATAAGCAGCACGCTGCACCCCTCGTCCGAGAACGCTTTCTGCGCGGCGGAAAGCTCCTTTTCCCTGCCGCAAATTTCGTCTATAGGCTGGTTTACGGCAAATGTGTGCGAATACGGAAGATTGTGCAGAAATTCCATTCCGAGCAGAAGATCCAGCACACGGCGGCGGGGTTTGAGTTCCACGCAGGAAAAATCGGTTTCCCCCGCTTTGACCTCGAAAAGCATGGGAATATAGCTTGTGAGCGCATTGTATGCGGCGCGTTCGTCACCCGACAAAAATACCGAGCATACGGTTGAAAGCGTCGGGAAGGTCATATTTATGTCGTTGTTGATGTACGCGAACACCTCGGCAAGCTCCGAATGCAGCGACCGCAAAATACACGCCGCAAACGCGATCCTCTCTCCCTCGCTCATGGAAAACGCCGAACAAACGTAATCGAACGGGAGGAAGATCTCGGTGTTTTTCGTTTTGTCGGAAATTTCCGACAGCATAGTCTCAAATTTGCGGTGTTCCTCTCCCGCGAGAACGAACGGAAGTCCGTAAAAATCGCTCTCCGAACGCACTGCGCGGGCAGCGCGGCTGTAAAGCCTTTCATCGGGAACGGAAGCTTTAAGACGCTCCACATACGCGCCGAGAATTATCCGCACCGCGTCGTAATAATCGCGGTATTCTCCGAAAACCGAGTTGTACCCGCCGCTCATGGCTTAGTCCTCGCTGTCAGAGCAGGCGATTTTTATCATCTCCGCTGCGAACGCGTCCATAACGCCCTCGTGAAGCGTAATAACGTTATCCATAAGATTTGCAAACGCGCCGCTGTCAAGGTTGTCGGGGACGAACAACGGCGTTCTGCACCGCGCCTCGCCCGCGCCCTCGCCCTCGGTGACAAGCTCAAAGCTCCCGTAGCGGATATTGACGTTCAGGGCGTTTGCTGCCTTTGTAAACGAGTCGTATCTTTCGGCGGGGACTTTAGTCGGAACAATCGAATAGATGTTTACAATACTGTCGTCGGCTCTGATTGCCGTTGTCCAGAACGTGTCCTTTCCGTTCACACCGAAGCTTAAAAAGGCGTCGTTGTCGACAAAACGGATATTTCTGCTTTCAAGGTACGCTTTGATTTTTTCTTTCATTGAACATTCTCACTTTCTGTTAAATTTTGCCCCGAATTTTCATCATTATCATCATTGCCGTCAACGCTGCTTTCGGGCGGAGCAGGCTGTACGGACGGAATAACAACGTTTATTTCGTCTTCCTCAGGGTAGGGGTTGGTGTATTCCGTCTTGTTTTGCGAGCCGGAAACGTTGTCGGACTGCCCGCCGCTTTCGGGAGCGTTAAACACGCCGCCGCCCGTAACCTCGGAAAATTCGGGAGAAGAAATCGTTACGGGGAAATTCTCCTCTCGGTATTGTGAAAGCGCGCTGCTGCCGGTCTGTTTGTAACCGAATTCTACCGTTCCGAGAGCCTTTTCCTCATCTCCAGCAAGCAGGTAAGCCTGCGCTTTTTTGAGATACAACTCATCATCGTTCGGGTATTTTTTCAGGCCCTCCGAGCATTTTTCGGCAGCGGAGCCGTATTCGCCGATATTTATCAGCCGCTCCGCCTCGGCTATGTACTCAAACGCGGAGGGCGTTTTTTGCAGGTTGTATTCAACGAGCGAAAATATTATCGCCGCTGTCAACAGCACCGCTGCCGTTGTCAGAATTATCGCCATTCTTCGGCGGCGCGTCCTCATAAATTTCACCTGCCCTTACCTCAAAATATTCCGAACCGCAAAGTTCAACTGTATCATATTCCGCGTGGGAAAACCACTTTTCGCATTTCGCGGAGATCAAAACGCGCTGTACGCCCGCGCTTTTAAAGCATATCCTGTCGAAATCGGCAAGCTCGTCGGACATAGCCGCAAGCCACGCATTTTGGCTGTCGCCCGCGCTGCCCGCGCAAAGCTCCCCGCAGGACGCAAGTATTTCATACGGAAAATCAAGCTCCGACAGCGTTTTAAGAACTTCGGGAAAGCTCTCCGAATTTGAAAAGCACACGTCCGCCTTGCGGCTGCTAAAGCTTAAGACCCCGCCGCCGAGCCTGTCGGCAAACGTTCCTATGCCTTCGAGAACGGACTTATCACCGCAGACCATAAATCTCACCAGCAGAACGTTTTCCGTGACATATTCGCCGAAATTTATCTTGGAAACCTCATCCGTGCCGAGCAGCCGCAGCACGCCCTCGGACATAAGCCGCCTGTATTTGCGGTTTCCGACGCTTAAGTCGCGCTGGTGAACGCGAATGCTCTCGGTCATAAGCGAGATAGCCCCGCCCGTTGCGGAAACCTCGTCGTTTCCCGGAATTATGAACTCATCGGGGTCTTCGTTCTTCTTATACTTCCCGAATGCGTTTTTAAGGCGTTTCAGTCTCCGAAGATTAGCCCTGAGCATTATGTTGGTGATTATAAGCAACAGCACCGTGACTGCGAGAATAGCCGCCGTCGTAAACGCTGTCGCCGAAACGCGGCTTTGAGCGGCACGATAAGAATTCGACCGGACACAGACGCAAATATTTACTGCGGACACTCCGCCCGATAATGCGCTGAACGGCTGAACGGTCAATTTGTAAATTCCCGAAGTTTTTCTGTCGATAAGCGTTACAGCGGAGTCTACACCGATACACTCGGCAATTTTCTCCGCACAGTCCAAGGTGACCGTATACATTGCGGGAATGGGCTCGTGGTGACCGTTTCGGTAAATGCAATAGGGGACGTCGTCGCTCATTGCAAAAACCAGAAAATCACACTGCTCCATACCGCTTTCGGCAAGTTTTTCATTATACTTCGACAGCATTTCATCAAGGCGTTTTCCGTCCTCCTCCGTAAAGTACGGTACGCCGCCGTCCTCAAGCGTGAAATTCGCCTTTAAATAACCCGCAAAAAGCCGCGAGGTGTTTTCGTCAAGAAAACCGTTTTGATAATCGTTTAACCTGTTTACAGTTCTGTAAACGAGCGGACAAAGCGCGCCCGCCAACAGCAGCGATATTCCCGCCGAAAGAGCCGTTGCCGAGGACGCCGCGGAGCGGTATGTGGATTTGTTTTTGCGCCTTACAAAGATAATTCTGTAAAGCAGGAAAATTATCCCCGAAAACGCCGCTGCAAGGAGGAAAATTCCCGCAAACACCTTAACGGAAAAATCCCCGCGGAGTTTTGAATAAACGACCGCCTCTCCCGAACGCTCGAAAATCTTTCCGAGGAGCCGGTCCCCGCTTTCAAACGAACAAACTATCCTGCCGTCGGGATACGCGCTCATACCCTGCATATACCGAAAATCGGCGTAGGAGCAGTCGTTTTCGGAAAACACTCCCGTTTTTGTATCATAGCACAGCAATTTATGCGTTCCGATATCCACAAAGCTCAAAATCCCGTTTTCGAAATGAAAACCGTTGACGTTCGCCGTGCCGTTTTCGGGATAGAGAGGTTTTCCGTCCTTAAATACCCCTACTTCCTCGGCGCAGGCGTACTCCGAGCCGTCAATAAACATAATATTTTTATACTCAATGTCATCGGGGCATTTTGCGTCAAGTTTTCCTAAAACGCCGCCGCTGTACTCGAAAATTTCCGAAACGCCGTCTGCTGATGAAAGAATAAAGAGCCGTCCGTTTGACGCCTGCGCGCGAAAATCCTCCGAAAAGGCGTTTTCCTCGGAACGCCACACAAGCCGCGGAAGTCCTGTCGTGAAATCGAGTTTATAAACCTCGGCAAAAACTTTGTTGTTATTCCCGTAAACCGTGCAAGATATGTAAATATCGCCGTTTTCGTCCGCCGAAAGGTCGTGAAAACTCCTGTAGGTAAGCCCGAACGGGTTCGCGCTCAAAAGCGTCACACGGTCGGTTATCGTTCCCGCGCCGTCAATTTTAAGCACGGAGGAATAATAGTCCTTCTCGCTTAGAAGATAAGTTTCGCCGTTTTCGCGGATAATGCTCTTGCAAAAGCTTACGTTCCCGCCCGCAAGCAGCATTGCCGCGACAGCGGACGCTATAATCAGCACTGCCGCTAACACGAGAATTTTCGCTCTAACGCCCATTCGGTCGCACCTCCTTTCAGCCGGAAATTAAGCGTTGTCTATGAGAGATATATAATACCTTGCGGTCCGATTTTTCGGTTGGAGCTTTAGTACCCTTATAAACATCTCCCGCGAATGCTTGTATTCACCGTTAAAGTAAAGCTTTACGCCGTTTCGCAGATGTTCACACACAGCGTCGGGGATATGCTCCCGCATGATTTCGTATATCATCTCGTTGTCCGCCATACCTATGGGGATTTTCGTGAATTCGTATTCGTTTTCCGCGAGAGCCCGCTCGGTAACTGCCGAACCCGCGCCGGTGCGGAGCATAGTGCTTACCACGATATTTTCCCGCTCCTCGTCCTCGAAAGACACGTCAAAACTGCGGCGTTCGCCCATTCGCATACCGCCCGCGTTGAGATAACACCTGTCGAACGCCGTTTTAATACGGCTGTCGTATTCCTTTAAGAAAAACAGGATATTTATGGATTTGGGGCTTTCGGAATAAATCCCGAGAGCCGTCCCGCTGACTTCGGTCATAAACGCATTGTACTCGGAAAGCTTTTCGCTAAGCGCAGACAACAGTCCGTTCATAGCCTTAAAACCGCTGTATTCACTCGGAAGAACGGCAATAAGGCAGTAGACGTTTTCGCAGGCTTGTTCCGTGAAGGTCACAGCGGAAATGTTCTTTCTGCCGAGGAGCTTTAACACCGCGTCGGGGAAATACGCCCTGTTCATTACGCGGAAATTCATCATTTCGGCGTTGTTGGCGTTGACGTCGGCGACAAGCTCGTCAAATTCGTCGGAAATAACCGTTATCTCGTTTGAAACGCGCCGTTTGTTTTTCAGAGTTTTCAGGGTTTCGGGTTCGGAAAAATAACCCTTGTCGACAAAATCCGCAGCCTTTGCGCGAAGTTTCCCAAGTCCGCGAAGGTACGCCGCCGCAGACGCTATCGACGCCGCCATTACCGCCGCGCAGAGGATTATCTGGTACGACAGCAGTATCATTATAAGCTCAATGCCGCGGTACTGCGCTATGACGGAAACGCTGCTGAGCAGATAAAAGCCCGTAATCTTCCCCGACGGCGATTTTATGGGGGAAATCATATACACGGTAATGCAGTTGCTGCCGTAAGAGCTTGCGGTGCGGCGTTTTCCGTCGGCAAGGCAGAGCTTCAGGTCGTCTAAAAGCTCTTCCGGGAAATTATCCTCGGGCGGGTTGTCATAAATCCCCCAGCCTATGTCTTCCCAGTTTACAAAATTTCCCGCAATTTCGGAATAACCGTAATAATCCGCCGTCACGCTCATATCCGAATCTGCGCCGCCTATACTGCGGAAATAATCAAAAGTCATACATGCGTGAACGGTTTCATCGGCGTATTTTTCGTTATAACCGAAATCCTCAATCTCGTCCACAAGACCCATCGCTTCGCACTGAAGCGCAGCGGCTTCCAAATCGTCCGCCATTTTGAGAGTCTGTTCAAGCAAAAGGAACACAAATTCCCCGAAATAAAGCACCACGCAGAACACGCAAAAAACGGGCACACAAACTGCCGCAAATCTTAAAACGGAGCTTCCCGAAACCTTTATTCCGTAAACGGCAAGGGCGACAAGCCACGCCGCCGCAAATCCCGCCGCCGCAAGCCCAAGACACTTCAGGATAAGAATTGCCGTGCTGTCGGCGTAAAGATGTTCAAAGCGCGCGCCGCTTGACGTATTTATCAGCGAGTAATTATCGGATTGATTTACGGCAAGCCAGATTTCGCCGTTTTCGGAAAAAATTCCCGAAACATTCTGCCTTTTAAGGTCATAAGCGTTCATTGCGCTGTCAATATCCGTGCAAAGCGTTTCGGTGTGTTCTTTGGTGTTTATGACATTGTAGGATTTTTTAGTGCTGTCAAAGCATACGGCGGTATTTTTACCGAGTACATACAAATCGCGGTAAACGTCATCCGACAGTCTCTCCTCATTCAGGAAAAGCCCGCCCTCGCGGTTGGTCCAAAGAACATTTCCGCCCACGGGAAGAAAAGCCGTCCCCTCCATGCCCGAAAACAGGCGTTCGGCCTGAAATCCGCCGCCGCTGCGGCAAAGTCTGAACATGGTATCCGTCAGCCCCCGCCCTTCGTAGGCGTAAATGTAAATGCACACATCTCCGTTTTCGACGCGGAAATCAACATCGTATATCGTAATATCGCCGTCAGCTCCCAATGCGGCGGAAAGAGCATTCTCAATTTCCTCCTGCGACATTGAAAATACGGGCAGCAGCTTTTTTCTGCCGAAATCCGCGATACTTACTTCGTAATCGGGAACGGAATTTCCCGAAGTAACGCTGCTTTTGACGAAATATATCTTCCCGCCGTCCTCGCATACCGCGACGGGCGCGTTTATGCGAAGTTCGTCGTTTTCGAGGTCGTCAATGCGTTCAAATTTTATTTTCCCGTCGATATGCGAGCCGTTTTTCTTTATAAGAGTTATATACGAAATGTCCATTTCGGCTATGACCGTGCCGGAGCTTGTTGCCGAAACGAGTACTACGGGGTTAAAACTCTGCATATACCCCATGAAGATATATATAGCCGCAAACGCCGCCGCCAAAACTGCGCCGATTATATTTACAAGCGTCCTGTTCAAGGGTCACACCTCTTTTTTTCGGATTTTCGGGAAAAAGCGTTTACGGGACGTTTATCGTCGTCTGTCCCGGGACGTTTACGGAAATCACCCCGCCGTAAGCGCACATAAGCTTTGAGGAATTGTTAAGCGCGGGATTGCCGCCAATCATCACCGTCGGCGAACCGGGAGCCCACGGCGCGGTCGTTACGGGAATACACGGCATAGGAGTCAGCACTCCCAGTGCCGCAGCCGTTGCCGCAGCCACCATAGGATTTGACATGCTCGTACACATACCGAACGGAGTTATGTTCACTATCGGCTTGTTGTCCATTATCGTTGCCGCCGCCATGACGTTCATAACCTTCGCCTGCGGCAGGACGTTCAGCACCGACGGTGCTGCTCCGAACGTGCACTGGATATTCGCGCCGCCGCATACCAACATTCCCATAATACTCAATCTCCCCGCAAATCAAAAATCAATTATGTTTTCGCCGCTGTGAAGTTCGAGCGTTTGAAGACGCCCTTTTACACTTGCAAAAGCCGTTTCAAAACGCCCTCTCACGGCAAGAAAATACTCCCCGCCCACGTTCGGCGAAAGCCCGTATACAACGCCTATTTTGCTTTCCGCGCCGATATTTTTCTTAAGCGGCTTTGAAAGCTCGAATTCGGAAACTGATATTTTCTTCAGACGATACTCTGCGCCGTCTATCGAAAGCTCGGCGTTTGTGCGAAGGAGCATATCCGACAGAAACGCGTTTATTACGGTATCTCCCTTTTTGTACTCGCCGATTATCCTTGCCGAGGAAGTTCCTGCGGGGAAAATTATTTTTACCGCTCCCGCGCCCTCGGATATCCTGCCCGACAGCTTTGTCACCTCGCCGCCAAAACGGTAATTTCTCGACGGCATAAGCGTAAGCTCCGCCGTTTGGCACTCATCACGGGTTTCAATTGTAAGCGTTTTTGAAATGTAACTCTCGCCGCCCACCGTTATCTCGTACTTGCCGTTTGCAAGCCCGAAAAATACCAGACAACCGTCTTTTTTCATAGCATACTTTCCCTCAGAGGTCCTCGCGAAATATCCTCCCGTGAGAGCCTCTCCCGTAAAGCCGTCGACAGGCACTATAACGAAATTCACCTTTACGCTGATAACGTCCATAGCCTAGCTCCGTTTCTGCCGCGCGGCAATAGTAACATCGGTAACTCTCGCGACCTTTTCGGACATAAGCGACTCGATTATTACCGCCTTTGCCTCGATAAAAATCGATGTGCGGTAACTGCTGTCGGAGTTCCAGATACGCTGTTTTTCCTCAACATCGGGGAAAACAGACTGAAGCTCGACGGGCTCGTTGGTATCCGTAAAAACGCGGCTGTTGTCGTTTATCGCCTGAATGACCTTGCCGAAAAGCAGTTGTTCCTGCTCCGCCAAAAACTTAACATCCGTCTTGAAATACGGCGTGAGCATATAGTACAAATCCAGCACAACGGGCGGGTGTTTTTGCAAAAACAGACCCTCGTTCTGCTTGCCGCTGAGCCTTAAACTGTCAGAAAGCTCAATACTGTAGAGATAAAGTCCCACGGCGTAATCCCCGTGATTTGCAGGGGAACACAAGCCTATGTCCTCGGGTTTCGCTATTATATCGGGTATGGTCTTTTCCCGTATAAGCTCAAGCAGTGCGCGGCTTACGTCGTAAATTGCGGTATATTTCATTCAAATCAGCTCCAAATCAATGAATTTCTCCGTCGGGATACAAAAACTCGCCGTTTAAGAAAGTGCCGCTGCGGATAAGAACGCCGTTCTCGTCATAAATTGATCCCTCGCCGTTAAGTTCGCCCTTCAGAACGCCGCCCTCGTAACGTTTCACGCCGCTTTCCTTGTCGTAGATAACGCAGTTTCCGTACGGCAGACCCTCGGCAAAATCGCCCTCGATGTACTTTATGCCGTTTTTCTCGTTGTAAAGCGTTCCGCTGCCGTGGTATTTTCCCTGTTTAAATTCGCCCGAATAAATCAGGTTTCCCGTGTCCGGCGAATATTTGTCGCCCATGCCGCTGTAGACGTCCTCGGAAAAAGAGCCGCTGTAGATAAGTTTTCCGTTAAGGCTGACCTTTCCCGTGCCGCTTTTCACGCCGTCTTTGAATTCTCCGTCGTAAACCTCGGTTTTGCCGCCCGCGTAGTAGGTGTAAAGCTTTCCCGCGCCGTTGTATTTTCCCTTTGAAAACGCGCCCTCGTAAATGATATCTCCGTTTTCGTTGTAGAGAATTCCCGTGCCGTCATATTCGCCGTCGGACACCGTGCCGCTGTATTGCAGAGTACCGTCGGGATAAAACAGCCTTACCGCACCCGCGCCCGCAGGCGCGCCGTCCTTGAACTCGCCGCTGTAAAGAACATCTCCGCTTTCGGAATACAGCACGCCAACGCCGTTGTAGACGCCGTCGGAAAACTCCCCTTCATAGCACAGATTGCCGCTGTCATAGTAAAGTTTTCCGGTTCCGGAATATTTCCCGTCCGAAACGCCGCCCTCGTATTGTATTTTATCAAAATCGCCGTAATAGATAACGGCGTTTCCGCTCTTAAATTCGTTGTTTAGGAACTCGCCGTCAAGCACGGCAATCCCGTTTTTATATTCCTTGCCCACACCCGAACGCATTCCGTCCGAAAATTCGCCTCGGTACGCCAAAACGCCGTTGTTGTAAAGCTCTCCCTCGCCCGAATAAACGCCGTTTTCAAAGTTGCCCGAATAAAGAAGCGTGCCGTCCGCGGAAAACAGCCTGCCCGTTCCCGAAAAAACGCCCTCGGAAAATTCGCCTTTGTATTCCGAAACGCCGTTTTCATAAAAAAGCTCGCCGTTTGCGCTGTAGAGATTTTTCTCGAAAGAACCCGAGTATTTTGCGTTTCCGTTCGCATAATACAGCGTTCCCTCGCCGCTGTAGAGAGAATCTGAAAATTCGCCCTTGTAGACGAGATTTCCGCAGTAATCGAAAAGCTCCCCCTCGCCGCTTACCGCGCCGTTTACGAGCCTTCCCTCGAAGATAACGCCTCCGCTGTCGGACAACAGCCGCACTTTTCCGCTGTAGCCGCTCATAGCGTCCGTCGAGAGGTAAATATCCTTTGTAAAAAGCTTCGACACCAAAAACGGCACAAGAAATTTCACGACCGCCGCCGCCGCGAGTATCGTAACCACCGCGATTATAAGCACCAGAATTTTCGATATGTAAAATCTCCCGAACGAGAAATAGTCTTTTTCCGATTTCGGGCGGCTGTTTTTCAGGCTCTTTTCAGCGTCGGCAGCAAGGGCGTTTACCTCCTTGTCGAGAGTGCGAAGCCCAAACGCTCTGCGAAGTTTTCTTTCCACGCCCGTCACGGACTGCTCCGCTTTTCTCTGCATAGAACGCGACGCAAATTTTACCGTTCTTTTGAGATCAAACGTACTTCTGAACTTCAAGCACTCACCTCCCCGCGATTTTTTAAATAATGTCAGCTATGATATTCTTCGATTTTCACGCTGCCTATCTGCTGATAAATCCCGCCCTCGGACGGTTTCTCCGAAAACAGCGCAAGACCCAGCGTGAACAACGCTATTCCCAGCACCGCCGCCGCAAGCACGGTTTTCCCGACCTTCACCACTTTCATGGCTATGCGCTTGGCGCGCTGCTTTCTCGTTTCCCCAAGACCCATTTTGGAAAACGGCTCTACGCATTGTTCGTACCTGCCAAAAAGATCCATTATATCGGCGGGAGGATTTTTTATAAGCCCGTCGCACAATTCCTCCACAGCCGCCGATCGCTTTGAGCGTCCGACGCTTTCAAACGCCGTCCGAAGCTTTTTTTCAAACGCCCCGTAAAAGGTTTCTCCGCCATTTTGCGTAAGAAATTTCAGTTCGTATCTGCATTCGGGATTTCCGTCGGGAGTAAGTCCCACGTTGTCATTTTCGATAAGATTAGCCGCAATATCCTCCGGCACAGCGTGAATACACAGCGCGGCAAGCATATCCCCAAAAAAACGCACTTTCCCCGCCTCGGTCGAATTGCCGTCCGAATAAAACGCCGCCGTTTCAGCAAGCTCGTGATAACGAAACACTACTATAAGGTCGTCGCCGGACGTGAATATTTCCTCCAGCCCGTCGAAATCCGTGTTTTTTATCTTTTCAAAACGTTCGCACGCACAGCACTTAAGACCCTCGTCAATAAGCTGATAGAGAACATATTCCCTGCCGCCGCGCTTGCACCTGTAAACGCGAAAATCCGGCTGCTTTGCCGTGAGATTTACGACCTCGTATACTCCCGAAACACTCTCAAAAATCATTTCCGTTCACCTTTTATGAGCTATGGTTTCACAACGATATACGCCGCCGCGAAAACACTTTCGTCCTCGGCGCAAACGGCTCGAATTTTGAACACACCGCTGTGGTTTGGAGCGGTATAACAGCCGTTGTCGTCGATGCTGCCGCCGTTTTCGCTCACCACCGACCAGCGTATCCCGCAGGGGGGAAGGTTGATGAATTTCACCGTAAAATACGCCGATTCCAGCACCCCAAGCGTTTTTGTGCCGTTGTCTATGATTATTCTTCTGTCAGCGGCGGCGCGGACCTCGCTGCGCTTTATCGCCGTCCAGTGAATAACCGCGCTGTCGGCGGCTGCCGCTTCAAGCAGGCGAATGCCTATTTTAAATGTTCCCGTCGCGGAATTTACCCGAACTGCAACCTCGGCTTTAACGCCGCTGTCGCCCTCGTCAAATATCTCCGAAGAACCGTAAACAAAGCTGCAATCGGAAACATTCTCGTCGCGCAGTCCCGCCACAACCAAAACGTTCCCCAGCCCCAGACCGTGAGAGATTTCCTCCGAAAAGAACCTCTTTCCCGCCTTTCCGCCTATGCCGAGGTCTATGACAGCCTCCCCGGAAGACACCTCCGTCAGGGCGTCGGAATGCTTTTCGCCCTCGGACTTTATTTTTTCCGAGCGGTCTGTTTTTTCCAACACCCGTATTCTGTCTTTCAGCGCGAGATTTTCAATCTCAAGTTCTGCGTTGGTCGGAAATCTGAAATCGGACGGAGCCTCGCGCAGCTTTGTGATAACAAAGTTTTCCACCGTTATTCTCGCTAAGCGAACGTCTGTCTGCGACGCGGAGCTTACAAAACCTAAAAGCTCGGTGCGGTATTCGCCGCGCGCCTGTTCACTCGGCTCGCCGCTTATCATCTCGGAGCGCAGTTCAATTTCTTTTTCGTTTGAAAACTGCCGCTCGGAAGCCCAAACGCTCAAAGTTCCCGCCCCAACGACAAACTGCGCCGTATCGTTGGAGATATTCATACCGTCCAGAATATACGTCAGCGAATAGTACCCGTCCTTTATCCTCTCCGAACGGGAATCAAAATCCACGCTTATACTGTCCGCTCCGTCGCAGCGAACGCATTTTAGATCTACCGTTCCTCTTGCTTTTATCACGCATTCCGTGTTTCGCGGGATAATTCGCAGCTGGGCGGGGAATTTGCTGTTGGATTTAATAAATCTCGGAACATAAAGCCGAATTTCGACGTCCTCGTTCTCAAAAAGAACAGCCGACTGCTTATAATACGACCCCACGCCCCGTGTGCGTATTTCGGACGTTTCCGCAAGATAGAGGGAATACCCCTCCGCTACCATATCCGAAACAACGCCCTCTGTATCGGAATTCTCGGCATATTCAAGGCAAAGATAGTATTCTCCGCTCAGCAGGTTCGCGTTGTAGCCCTTAAGCTCGGAAAGCTTTGCCGTATGCGGCGCGGGAACGACTATCTCACGTCCCAGACCGTCCACGGCAACTCCCGCCTCGACAGAAATTTTGTCGTCCTCGACAGCCACGGTATCCAATCCGCAAACTATCCCGTATCCTCCCGCCAGACGGTTCATAAGCCGGCGTTTGTCGTTTAAATAGAGCTGCTCCGACTTAAAGCATTCTGCGCTCATTACCTTGCCTTTGAAATAATTGTTCCGTTCAAACGGGAAAAATTTTATATTGTACATAAAACGCCTCCGTCACACGAGAGTTAAACCGTCGCCGAGAACAAATCCGCCGTTTGCGCCGGGCGTATCCTCACGCGGGATAATTATAATATTCGCGGTCATATACGCGGGTTTGAAGTCGTCGACTATCCGCACAAGTCCGTTGTATTTCTCCTCCGAAATCGGACCGCACGGCAGTATCAGCGCGAATTCGTAAGGGTTTGTAAAAAGCCGCTCTTTCGGGATTGAATAGCGGTTTACAAAGCCGCCGTCCTCTGACTGATAATATTCGGCAATATCCGCACAGCACCCGAGATACAGCCTGCAAAGCTCGGCGAGTACCTCCCGCGTTCCCACGTGCCCGAATATCCTCGGAGCGTTTTTCAGTATATACCGAAGCTGCTCCTCGTTCCACAACCCAACTGTTTTTATCCCGAAACAGCCGCATATCCACCTTAAAAAATCCCCGTCAGCACAGTCCTGAGAGTAATATTCAGCGGCGCGGTCGATTTTTGTTTCGGTATGCTCGAAAAGGCTTTGGAATATCGCAAGATAACGCTCCAAAAACGAATTGTCGCCGCGGTACATCTCAGGCAGAAAATTTGTCCACATATACGGGTCGAACATCAACTTCATAAGCCGAATTTCGGGACATTCCCCGTCGGGACAAACGGCGTGTATCACAAAAAACAAGTACCTCGACCGAATTTCGGTCAGCAGTATTTCTTTTGAAAGCGGTCTTGTAAACCGCAGCAGCGGCGACAGCGTACTCAGCTTTTCTTCCGGCGTTTCGGGCGAGCGCAAAAACTCCGTGATATTGACGAGTTTCCCGTAAAGGTCAATTTCCTCGCTCTCGGAGCTGTAAAACGATACCTGCGCCGAGCAGTTGGCGGGAAGTGAGAACTCGGTTTCCAGCTTGTACCAGCGCGTTTCCCGCTCGCCGCTGTCGAAAATCCCCGAAAAATACAAGCCGTTCGCCTTTAGCGCGTCGCCCTGTATTTCGCCGCCGACCCCGCGCAGAAAGTCGCTTTTTTTATTGAGTATGAAAAATTTCGGCACATTCCTCAAACCTGTTCTCACCCCTTTCGATTTACGGTAATAATTTAGTGTTCAACTACCACGGAAATTTTTCCCGCTGTCGGCAAGCAGACGTTTTTCAGCCTTACATCGCCGCTCGGAAGTCTTTCGCCGTCGCTCGCGGAAACCGAAAGATCCACGCTTAAAACCGCGCTTACCCACGGCGACTCGCAGACGTACCGAGAAAACTCGTTTACGCTTATCGTAACGCCGAAATTCACCCTGTCGCTGTCAAAAAAGCTTTGTACAGCCTTTTCGGCAAGCTCCTTGATGTCGGCGGAATATGTGTTTGTGTTAAGCTTTATGTAAACATTCACGGGAGCATATCTCACGGCGGGAAATTCCACCTTTGTGCCAAGCTGCGACGCGGGGAGTATCCTGCGCTTTAAATTCCGCATAAGACCGCTGTTCGGAGCGGAATTTCCGATAAAATCCTCAAGTGCTATGCAAACGCAGTTTTCCTTAAGTTCGCTTAAATACGCCCTTATGTGCTTGTGAGGCATTCCGGGAGTAGTTCTCACGGCGTTTTCATAATCCTCGAGAGTAACTAAGCATCGCGGAGAATTCACAGCTGCTCTCACGCTGTCAAAGCATTCGTCATCGGACTGCCTTTTTGCTCCGCCCTCCGACGGCAGGATATTCACGGCGGAAATTCCGTTTTCGTTCGCGGAATTTACCGCTCCCGCCTTGACGTTCCCGCCGTTTTTAAGCGAAACAACACACCCGAAAAGGTAAATTTTCCCTCTGGGCGGCATACCCTTTTCGCCGTTTCCGAAAACTATCTCCTCGGTTTCATAATCATAAACAAAACAGCGGCTGTATTTGTCTGCGCTGTCAAAATCGCTTACCGGTTCCCACCTGCGGAAAACACCGTCCTCGCACACGTAAACCGAAACCGAATTTTCGAGTATATTCCCGATTTCGGGTTTAATCCTGAAATTGCACACGCCGCGCGCCTCGCCTAAACAGCAGCGTTCCTCAAAGCCCTCGCTGCATACAACCGCCTCAAAACGCCTCGCCGCGCTGTTTACGGTTATCGTTTCCCCGTCTGCCCGAAAATCCTCTAAAAGCGTCCTTTCACTCTCATCTTCGGCTTCATCGCTTAGAGCGAACAAAAACGCGGGTTTTACGGGCGTTCGGATAACGCCGTTTTCAACGTTGTCAAACCGCAGTATCCGCGAAAGCGTCCGCTTTTGCACCGCCGGAACGACGTTTATCACAGCCGCCGTAACAACGGGCATTGCCGCAAATTCTCCGCTTTCCACCGAAAACACAAGCTCATCTGCCGCTGTATCCCCCGTGCGGAGCATTATCACTCCGCTTTTGGTAAATCCCATGGTTTCGTCTATAAGTATCTTTGCGGGGGAATTGCCCGTAAAAACGCCTATCTTCGTTATACAGCCGCTGCTGTCGGTGATTTCTGTACACGGCTCGGAAAGCCTTATCCCGAAGTATATCCCGACTACGCTTTTCGCAGGAAGCGGATTTTTAAGGCGTACCCGAAATTTCGTGTACGGCAAACTCTCTCCGAACGGAAAAACAAGCGTATTCGCAAAGCTTCTCAGGCTGTCCGAGAGTATATCTTCCCTGTTCGCCACGATACGTTCGCCCGTGCAGAGCGAAAGTATCTCGTTGTCCGCCGCCGAGCAGCCGTATTTCGTTTCAAACGGGATATTGTCAGCGTAAAAGACGCTCCCCTGCGGAGCAAAACCGCCGCCGCCAAGCCTTAAATAGGTATTTGCGGGAGCGGACGGAAGCGGCGTGCAGCCCAGAAGTTTTAAATATCTCGAAAAATGCCGTCCGTTTACGGAATTCAGATGATACCGCTGCACCTCCGAAAGCCACGACATAAGCTCCAGTATGGTGATACCGGGGTCGGAGGGGTTGTGGTCGGTCCAGTCGGGACTTAATTTTACAGCCTCAGCCGTTGCCGTTTTCAGAATATCCTCAAAGCTGTCGCGGCTTAAATCCTCCGACTGTAACATTTTCCCCGCCTCCTTAATTTCAAAATCAAATAACCTTTACCGTGATAAAAGCGTTTCCCGCCGCCGCTTGCGCCATTCCGTTCCGTTTGAGAACTTCAAGAGCCGAAACGTTCAGCGTCTCGTTATTTTCACCGAGCATTATAAGCTCGAAATCCTCCAGACCCTCGACTTCGTCCGTGCCGACCAGATACCCGTAAATCATCGGCTTGTCGGGGAGCTGACCTATTTCCCAGCCTTTTTTGTCGATATTGCCGTTTTCGGCGTCGAAAAATTCCGTAAATCTTTCGGAAAGCCGCGTGCGAACGCGTCCCGCAGCCTCGGGACTTCTCACGAACGCCGTGACGGAAATACTGCACGTCACCGTATACGGCTTTACGATTTCGGGCTTTTCGCCGCGCATAAGCGGACTGCACATACCCCGCAGCAGCTTTTCTAAGC
>CANRIQ010000004.1 GCA_947630655.1 uncultured Clostridia bacterium
ATGGACCTTAACCTTATCTCGGGCGGCAAGGCGGGCGGCGGAAGCGAGGATTTTGCGTTTGTAAGTCACGAGGTGCCGACGGTGAGCATGTTTCTCGTCGCGGGAAGCTCAACCGACGGGTATACTTTCGGACAACATCACCCTAAAGTCCGCTTTGACGATTCGGTTTTGTATCTCGGGGCGGCGGCGGAGGCAAATCTCGCGATTCGGTGGCTTGCCGAGCATAAATAACAACGCTTTCCGGCAATTTGTGATATATAATTCGGGCTGTTTCGGACAGCCCTTTTTTGTGTTGTTTATACTTGACAAAATCGGGCGAAAGTGATAAAATATACTATAAGTGTAGTTATATGAAAAGCTTATCCGAAAACACAGGGAGGAGGAGAGTTTATGGCGAAAAATTCCGAAAAGCACCTTAAGGCGGACAATTCGCTCTGGGCTACGGGAATTATTATTCTGGTGATACTTATAAGCCTTCTGGCGGCTTATTTAAGAATGTATACAATCCTGCGGGAAAGGTCTATACAGAGAATGGAGGAGGGAGTACAGCTTGTTGTGACGGAGGTTACGGCAAAGCTTAACCGCGACAGCCAAATTCTCAACTCCACCGCGAAGCTGCTTTCAAGCGCGGACTCCTTCGACGCCGAAAGTGCGCGGGAAATAATCGCGGAGAATTCCACGCTTTTCGATACAATGAGCATTTGCATACTTATGCCCAACGAGACCATACTTTTCCCGAACGGCGAGATTGCCGACGCGACAAAAAGCGAGGATATTTCGTTTGCAGGGGAGTCGCAGCTCGGGGAACACGTTTCCGACCGTGTTATCTCGATAAGCACGGGAAGACCCGTTTTGCGGCATTATGTTCCGATAATACGCGACGGGAAAGTCGCGGCGATGCTTTACGGGGTGACCGAGCTTGACCAGTTCCAGAACGGTCTTAATATCGACAACATCTACAACGCCAGCGCGAGCGTTTATGTCATTGATACGCAGACGGGAGATCTCCTTGTAGACACCTTTCACGATGATTTGGGGAATACCGACGATTTCAGCAACAAGAACATTCCGCACGACACGAGAGACCGCATGGACTGGGACGACCATTTAAAGCAGATTATGTCGCTTTCCACGGGGTATGTGGTGTTCCGCACGGTAGATACAGACGGCTGGGTGTACTTGTATTATGCGCCCGCGGGGATAAACAAGTGGTCTATTTCCGTTCAGGTTCCCGAAAGGGAGGTTTTCGCGAGCGTTTATGCGGTTCAGAAGGTGTGGCTTATAGTGGGGTTGGTGCTGCTGGCGGCGATTGTTCTATACTACCTCTGGGTTCGGCAAAACGCCAAAAAAGCCACAACGCAGGCGGTAGAGCAGGCTGTCCTTACCGAAAAGCTGAAAAAAGCGGAAGCCGCAGACAAGGCGAAAAGCATGTTCTTGTCGAATATGTCGCACGACATTCGCACGCCTATGAACGCCATTATCGGCTATACAACGCTGGTTCAGGCAAATCTTGACAACCGCGCCAAAACCGAGGAATATCTGGGAAAAATCATGTCCTCGGGCAATCATTTGCTAAGCCTTATAAACGATATTCTGGATATGAGCAGAATTGAGTCGGGAAAGCTGAATATCGAGGAGAAGGAATGCTCGATTTCGGATATTTTCCGCGATATGAGGAACATTATCCAGACGCAGATGAAGTCAAAGCAGCTAAACTTCTATATGGACACCGTGGACGTTATTGACGAGGATATTTACTGCGACAAGCTGCATGTAAATCAGGTTATTTTAAATCTTCTGTCAAACGCGATTAAATTCACGCCCGCGGGCGGCACGGTGGGACTTACCGTGCGGCAGAAGCCCAACGCTCCAAGCGGGTTCGGAGCGTATGAAATAACGGTTAAGGACACCGGCATCGGCATGAGCGAGGAGTTTACAAAGCACATTTTTGAGCCGTTCGAGCGCGAGCGCACCTCGACTATAAGCGGAATTCAGGGCACGGGTTTAGGCATGGCGATTACGAAAAATATCGTGGACGCTATGGGCGGGACGATTGCCGTAACCTCCGAAAAGGGCAAGGGAACGGAGTTTGTGATAAATCTTGAGTTCAGGCTTCAGTCAGAGCCGAGAAAAGCGGAGAAGGTCCGCGTGCTTGAGGGGCTTCGCGCGCTTATTGCGGACGACAACTTTGCCACCTGCGACAGCGTGTCAAAAATGCTGCACCAGATAGGCATGCGCCCCGACTGGGTTCTTCACGGGAAGGAGGCTGTCCTCCACGCAAAGCAGGCATACGAGCTGGGCGACGAATACAAGGCGTATATAATCGACTGGCTGCTGCCCGACTTGAACGGTCTGGAGGTTGTGCGGCAAATCCGCGCCGTTATCGGAGATTCCGCTCCTATTATAATAATCACCGCCTACGACTGGACGGATATTGAGGACGAGGCGCGAGCCGCGGGCGTTACGGCGTTTTGCAGCAAGCCGATTTTCCTGTCGGAGCTTCGCGATGTTCTCGCGTCGGCGGCGGGCGGGGAGGTTATCAGGAAAGGCGATAACAAGCCCGCCGTTATGCCGAATATCGAGGGCACAAGACTGCTGCTTGTCGAGGACAACGAGCTTAACCGCGAGATTGCCGAGGAGCTTCTCACCGAACGCGGATTTGTTGTAGAAAAAGCCGAAAACGGGCAGGTTGCCGTTGACGCGGTGAAGAACTCCGCCGAGGGGTACTATAAGCTTATCCTCATGGACATTCAAATGCCCGTTATGGACGGCTATGACGCCACAAAAGCCATCCGCGCGCTTGCAAACCCCGCGCACGCGAATATCCCGATAATCGCGATGACCGCAAACGCTTTCGACGAGGACAAAAAGCTTGCTCTCGAATGCGGAATGAACGCGCATATCGCAAAGCCTATCGACGTTGAAAAGCTTCTTGAAACTTTGGTTGATATTCTGAATAAGAATTAAAAGAAATTAAAGAAAACAGCTCCGAAAACGCATCGGAGCTGTTTTTTTGTAACTTCATTATCCCGTGCTTCCGAAGCCGCCGTTTCGCAGAGCGGTAGCCGTGTCGGAACGCGTTATGCCGTACTCGGTGAAAATGCCCTGTGCAAAGCCGCTTCCTGCGGGAATGAAAAGAGGTTTCCCTTCGCGGGAGTCGTTGGTGATTTTCACGAAAATATGACCCTCGTTGTCGGAGAAAAAATAATCGCTGTCGATAATGCCGACGGTGTTGTCAAGCTGCAAGCGGAATTTGAAGCCCAGCCCGCTTCTGGGGTACAACGACAGCACCCACCCCTCGTCTATCTCGGCTCTTATGCCCGTCGGGATTTTCGCGGTTTCGCCCGCCTTCAGCTCGATATCAAACGGCGCGAAAAAATCGTACCCCGCCGACCCCGCAGTCGCCCTGCACGGGAACTTTAACGCGCGGTAGATCTCCTCCGCGTTTTCGCGTGCGCAGTCTTCGCAAAAACGCGCCATACTCACCTTGTGAAATTCCGCTATTCGTTTCATATGTATACTCCTTATCAAACTATTCTGAAATCCTCCCAGCTCTCCCAGAACAGATCGCTGTATTTTTGCGGCTCGCCCTCGCGGGAAGCCACCGCGTCGCGTATCGCCGCGACAAAAAAACCCGCGCTTTTGGCGGTGCGGATACAATATTCCGCGTCCTCAAACACCGCGCAGTCGGAAATTTCCGCGCCAAGCCGCCTTGCCGCTTCAAGGTAGATGTCGGGCTTTTCTTTGAATGCGTGAACGTCAAAGCTGTCGATGTAGAATTCCATAAAATCCATAAGCCCCGTGCGGTCAAGAAAGGGCTGCGCCACGTCGCGGCGCGTACCCGTCGCAATGCACATTTTTATCCCCGCCGCCCGAACGCTTTGAAGGACTTTTATAACTCCCGGCTTCAGCATTATGTCGTTTCGGTAATGTCCGCGCATTACGTCAAACACCGCGGTTACCTTCGCAACGTCGGAAAAATCCGTAACATGCACGGATTCCTTCCTCCACCACTCCATGCTGTCGCACAGGGTGCCGTCCATATCGAATATGTAAAAATGTTTCATAAACTCCCCGTTTCAAAAAATTTGTAACACTCCTTATATTGTAACACACCTTTAAATTTATTACAACCCCTTTTTCAACTATTTTTGACGAATTCCTCTTGACAAATCGCAATATTTGTGTTATGGTTATAAGTAACGACTAAAATATGGTTTTTGAGGAGAAAATTGCTATGGTAAAAATCAGAGGTCTTACAAAAAGCTACAAAAAATTCCCGGTACTCCGCGGTCTTAATATGGATATCGAGGACGGAGACGTTTACGGCTTTCTCGGGCGGAACGGCTGCGGAAAAACCACCACTATGAACATCATCTGCGATATTATCCCGAAGGACGGCGGAGAAATCACTATCGGAAACAGCAAAAAGGTTAATATCGGCTATCTTCCCGAAAGCCCGATGATTTTCGGGTATATGACCGCGAAGGAATATCTCGAATACGTCGGAGCGTGCGCGGAATACGACGGGGATATTTCAAAACGCGCCGACGAGGTGCTGGATATCGTGGGACTTACCGCAAGCGCGAACCGCCGCACAAAGGGCTTTTCCCGCGGTATGACGCAAAGGCTCGGAATGGGGGCGGCGATTTTCAAAAATCCCGAGCTGCTGATTTTCGACGAGCCTACTTCCGCGCTTGACCCGCAGGGGCGGCTTGAGGTTATCGATATAATATCTAAACTCAAGAGCATGGGAAGCACCATCGTGCTGTCTACGCATATTCTGTCCGACGTCGAGCGCGTCGCAAACCGCATAGGAATAGTCCGGGACGGCGTTCTCGCCGAGGAGGGCGATATGCGCGAAATTTTAAGGCGGCACGGCGGGGACGTTGTGTGCCTTAGAGTAAGAGGTTTAACGCAGGAAAACAAGATTGAGCTTTTGAAGGTGGATTTTGCCCGCGCGGAATTCAACGACCAGACGGGGCTGTTCCGCTTCGGCTCGGAAAACGCCGAGGATACCGCAAAAAGGCTTACAAAGCTGATTGCCGAAAAGGATATGATTATAGAGGAATTTTCTATAGGCACGGCAACGCTTGAAGAAGTTTTCAGACAGGTAGCGGGTTAAGATAAAGGAGATTGTTATGAATAATCAGCTTAAATTCAGCTTTAAAAAGGAGTTCTCGCAGTTCTGGAGAACCTTCAGACTTATGGGGATTGTAATTCTCGTGTTCTCGTTCGCGCTGTCAAGTCCGCTTATGTTCAAATTCGTGGACGTGATGATGAGCACGATGTTCCCCGCGGACGAACAGAGCATATCCGAAAGTTTAACGGCAGACAGCGGCTCTGACAACCCGCTGCAATACTTTGACGGCACGGCGGGCATTTCCACCGATGAAATTCTCGGTGACGCCGATCTGGAGGAAATTTTGGGGATTTATTCCGACGCGGGATTTATGTTCGCGACAACGCTTGTTTCGTTCGCGACATACTCGCTGCTGATAATAATGATTTTGCTTATGCCGGCTGCCGGCGGCGAGCAGAAAAAACGCGCGATGATTGTGCCGATGTGCAGCGGCTTGAAGTACAACAACTACCTTTTGCCGAAATTTATCATTTACCCCGCGTTCGTTTTTTCGGTGCATTTTCTGGCGGGAATGACGGCGGGCGGACTGTGCAATATGCTGTTTTCGCACAACAAGGTCTCCTTCGGGGCAATGACCCTCGGCTCTGCGCTTATCTCGGTGTATACGACGTTTATAGTCACGATTTTCCTCGCGGTGGGGCTTTGCACCTCGCGCCCGGGAGTTGCCGCTCCGCTTATATTTGTCGGGCAGATGATTCTTGAAACACTGTTAGACAGCCTCGGGATAACGGATTATCACCCGATTGCTATCCCCGGCTATATCAACGCGATTGTGTCCTCCGGCTACGTTCTTTCGGAACACGCGGCGGCTATCGCGGTGTCGGTGGGTATAGCGGTGGTTGTCGGAGTGCTGATGTATTTCCTGACGCTCGGGGTTCTCAAAGCAAAAAAAATCAACAACCAGGAGGAGGAAACTCCCGAATTTTAACGGAGGCAAACTATGATTGAGTTCAAAAAAGAGCTTGAAAAGCTGGCAAGAAATTCCATAAGCGTGCAGATTTCCGGGAAAGCCGACGGCAGGGTCGGCGAGTCGCGGTTCGGCGGCGCGCCCGACGTTCCGAAGCATTTTAAGTGGGAGAGCTACAAGGGCTTCGGAATGTACGACGACGTGAAGAAATCCCGCCCGCTGGCGTTTCTGGCGCAGATTAACCTTGCGGACGCGGCAAAATTTGACAGCGAGGGTCTGCTCCCGAAAACGGGGCTGTTGTCGTTTTTCTACGAGATTGAATCGAATTGCTGGGGCTACGACCCGAAGGACAAGGGCTGTGCGAGAGTTTATTATTTCGAGGATATTTCAAAGCTCTCCCCTGCAAAATTCCCGAAGGATCTCTCCGAAGAATACAGATTTCCCGCGTATAAATTCTTGTTTAAGAGCGAGTTGTCATACCCCTGTTTCGAGGATTTTCTTACCTACCACCCGAATGCAGACAAAATGTGGGACGAGTTTTCAAAAGCGCAACAATCACTTAAAATTCCCGATGAAATCGCGGAAAACGAACATCGGATGCTGGGGTTTGCGGACGTAATTCAAGGCAAGATGACGAGCGAGTGCGAGCTTATATCGCGGGGGTATTACCTCGGAAACAGCGAGGGCTATGCGAAAATAACCCCACAGGACCGCCAGGAGTCCGAACAATGCAAGGACTGGATTTTGCTGTTTCAGCTCGATTCAATGCGCATGGAGGAGGACGGTTTCGAGCTTATGTGGGGAGACTGCGGAATGCTGTATTTCTACATCAGAAAACAGGATCTGGCGGCGAGGAATTTCAATAATGTATGGATGATTTCCCAGTGTTGCTAAAACAAAAACTGCTGTGTAAAAACAGCAGTTTTTTTATATGAATTTCAGGCTTTTGTAAACTCCGCGAGGTATTCGAGAACGGCTATCAGCTCCTCCTCCGACAAGCCCCGCGCGGAAACGCCCACGGCAAGCTCTCCCGCGGAAAATTCGGCGTAATAGAAGTCTCTCGCACGCATGTTTTCGTCCCAGCCCTCGCCTAAAATTTCCTTTGCAATGCGCATTTTGGTGTTTGCAATTTCCGACTGCGGGAGCTGTTTTACCTCGTCGGCGTTGAGGTTGCCTTTTAACCACCACGGGATAAATTCGCTGCGGCTAAACGTAACGTTTACGCCCTTCGTGCCGTCGTCGTTTTCAAAACTGAACACCTGGCTGTCAAAACGCTCGTCGACCTGCCACGAGGTTTGAAGTTCGCTTTCGTCGCCGTCAAAGTCGAGGCTCACACGGTAGCCGTATTTTCCGCGCTCGCCCGGAATACCGCACTCCGGAGGCACTTCAGAAAAATTCGGCAGGGAAAAATCCGCGCTTAAACCGAAATGCGAAAGCGTGTCCTCGCGGGTGCGCTCGCAAAACCGCCCGTAGGGGAAAAAACTGCCCTCCCACGGCTTGGGAATGTTGACTGTGCCGATGTTTACCGTGTTTTGGTGTTTTGGCAAGCTCTCAACAGAGCTTTGCTCCTGCGGCAAAATCGTACTGCTTTGGGTGTAATTCGCCGATGTTTCCGGCAAATTCGGCACGCTCTCGGCGGTGCTTTGCGTTTGCGGCGAAATCGTGCTTTGAGTGATATTTTGTTCGGACAAATTTTGCTGCCGAGCGGCAACAAAAATCACTCCCGCGCACGCTAAACTCCCGCCTGCGGCAAGCGTTGCCGTGCGGACATTTTCGCGGATTTTGAGCTTTCGCGCCGCAAGCTCGTCGCGGCGGCGGATAACATATTCATAACATTCTTCACAAGTCTTCATAGGTGTAACCCTCCTTTTCAAGTTCGGCTTTCAGAGCCTGTCTTGCGCGGTGCAGAAGCACCTTTACGGCGGCTTCGGATTTCTTCATAACGGCGGCAATTTCCCTGCCCGAAAATTCCTCGAAATACATAAGCCAAAGGCATTGGGAATACTCCGCCTTAAGCCGCCCCATCGCGGAATAAATCCTCCGGTTTCGCTCCTTTATAAAGAACGTTTCCTCGATATCCTCGGCGGCGGGCAGATCGTGTTCCTCGTCCAGCGGCTCGATTTTTCGTCGGCTGTTTCGGCGGATTTCAGACAACGCTATGTTTCTTCCGACAGCGTAAAGAAACGTCCCGAAGGACGATTTTCCGCTGAATTTAGGTTTTTTGTAAGCAAGCTTTAAAAACGTTTCACAGCAAAGTTCGTCGGCTAATTCAAGGTTGTGAACATAGCTGTTTAGATACAAAACAAGCCCGTTTTTGTACTCGCGGATTATCTCCGCAAGCGCGCTGTCGTCGCCGTCAAGATACCTCAAATACCGCTTATACGCGTTTTCCATTATATTTCCCCTTTTCAAACGGATTGCCGGCAATTTTCCCGTTCAATTATTAGTCGCTTAAAACGGGGAAAAGGTTACACTTAATACAAAAATTCCCCGAACAAACCGCCCGGGGAATTTGCTTTACGCGCTCTTTAAGGCGCGCTTCTTATTCTGTATCGAAACGCATATCCAGCAAACTAAATGTCTTCCTATCCTCGTAGCATTTGGGTTCTTCCCACGGTTCATCCCAATGCAAATAGGGGAATTGTTTGACAAATTGCCCAAAATCATCTATATACCAATTTTCATTGTCAAAACTTTCGACATTTTTGATATAAATTTGATTAAAATCCATTAATTGACTTGATTTAACAAAGGCAATTTTGTATATCCTATGCATCAATACAACTAACTGACCGTCATTCTTATCACATAACTGTACCCACGATGTTTCATTGTATTTTAAAACAACATTAAGCTTTTTTTCAAATGCAGAAATCAAATGATCAATTTCTCCGTCACAATAAGACCCATATTTTAAAGAATTACTAATTACTTCAGAAAAATTGATCATAATACACCTCATTAGTATAATATATCAGTCCAAGAAAAACACATCACATTTTGACAACTTAGGTGACACATACAAATACGCTAACTTCCTCACAGACAATAATCTGCTTTTATCATTTCTGAAATTAGTTGTCAAATAAGTTTTGAGAGAAATTACTTTTTCGCGCGCTCGGCGATAATGGAAATCATCTCGCCGACGTTTTTCATACCGCTCACTTCCTTTGTCGCAAAGCGCATTTTAAACGCCCTCTCGACCGCGGAAATAAGCGCGATATGCTCAAGGCTGTCCCACGCCTCGATATCGTCGGCGGTGGTTTTATCGGAAATTTCTATGCTGTCGTCATCAAAAACATCGCGGAATACCTTTGTAAGCCTTACTCTCACCTGTTCTCTGTCCATTTTCATTCTCCTTTGTTAATCGAAATTGCCGTTTTAATCGGCTTGAAATCATCAACAGCAAGCCTCCAGACCGTGTTCTGACCTTCGTCCTCGGAAACCTTTTGGAAGCCGAATTCCTTATACAATTCGCGCACCATGCCGTTCTTTTTCGTTGGGTAATAATAGCCGAAAATCTCGTTTATTCCGCGGGATTTCGCGCACTCGGCAAGGGTGTTCAGCATCGCATATTCCATTCCGCGCTTCAGCACGCGGCAGCTCATAAGCCAAAGGTCTATATGGAGCTTACTGCCGTCAATTTTGCCTATAACCACCGACACTATGCCGTTGTCGCCGAACTTATCGCAAAGCCGCCCGCAAAGGCAGATATGCTCGCCGTCAGCGGCGATTTGTTCAATCTCGCTTTGCGTAAAGCGGCGGGTTGTGAGGTTGAACTGATTGCTTTTGTTGGTAAGCTGGGTTATCCGCGGGATATGCACGGGGTCAAAGCCGCCGATTTGCGCGCGCATTTCAAGGCTCTCCAGAAACTCCTCATACGAGGAAAACTTCTTTTCCTGAGCCGCGCGTTCGGCGTTCTGGCGGTACATCTCGTTTCTTCCCGCGTCGTCCGCGGAAAGCGTTGTTACCTCGAAAAATCCGCACCCCGAAAGCACCTTTATACACTCGTCCGGGTCGGAAAAATCAAGCACCGTTACTTCGGGAAGCTGTGCGCGGACAATTTCCCTTTCGGCGGGATTATCGTCCAGAAACACAAAGCTCTCGGGCAGAAGATTAAGCTCTGCGGCGGTCTGTTCGAGATTACGCCATTTTTCGTCCCAGTTTGCCTTAATACACGCAAAATCCTCGGGGCGCAGAACGCCGTCGGGGTGCGAAAGCCCCTCTATGGCGTTTTCGGGGTCGTTTTTCGAGCAGACAGTAAGCAGCACGCCTATATCCTTAAACGACTTGATATACTCCTGCAACCGCAGAAAGCTCTGCCCCTCGGAGGTCTCTTTTCCTATCTCGATGCCCGCCTTGCCGTCGTCCCCGATAACTCCTCCCCAGAGCGTGTTGTCGAGGTCCAGCGCGAGAACCTTCTTGTTTTTGCCCATTATCGAGCAGATTATATTCGCCAGCGAATAGGAAAACTCGGGGATTGCCGAAACGCTCATAGCGTACTTGTACAAATTCCAGTGCCGAAGCTCATGCCATTGCTTTAAGCCGTAGCTTGCCGAAAGATAATTCACATCGTGGATATAAAAATTCTTGTGCGATTTTGCGTAATCCGACAGCTTTAAATTCAGCCGCGCGATAAAATCCGCCATTCCGAAGGCGCAGCCCGTCTCGCGGTTTCCGAGCAGGCGTTCGGGCGGCAGCTCGAAATTATTCTGAATTATCGTGCAGGAAAATTTCTCAAAAACGCTCTCCCACATCTTCTCAAACCGCGCATATTCCCGCTCAAGCTTCTCCGACACCGAGGACTCGTCCTCCATAACGGCGGGTTTTTCCTCGAGATTGCGGTAGCTTGTGCAGATAAACACAATATCGGGCTTAAACTCTAATAACGTCTCGTTCGGGAAAACCGCGTCGGTGAAATACTGCGCGTATTCCGACTCGTAGAACGTGGGATTTATCCCTCTGTCCAGCAAAAACAGCTCCGATATCTTCACGATATCGCTGGTTGTATACCCTCCGAGAACCGCTATTTTAAGCGGAACGGCGGTTTTCGGCAGATTTTCCTTAAGCGTTCTCAAAAGCCGCCTTTTGGAGCTTATTATCTCGTCCGCGCAAAACGGATATCTGAGTTCTTCGAGCATAAAAACCCCCATCAATAAATCATATTTTTAAGGTCGGTTGCGTTGCCGCCGACCGCCGAGAAGGAACACATCGTGAACACCGTATCGGTAATTCCCTTTTCCTTCGTGAAATCGGCAAGATTTTCCTGGAAATAGCGCATATCCACCATCCAGATCTCCTCGAAGGAGTTGGTATAGCACGGAATTGTCGCGTTGCCGTAGCTGTCCTTTACAATAAGCAGCTTTCTGCCGTTTTTGCAGTCGGTGGTGACGTGAGTTACAATTTCATCTGTTCCGATAAACACCAGATACCAGCTTGACGTTGCGAGATTATCGATGTTTAAAAGCAGACTGCTCTTATACTTGAAATTCATATTGTTGTCGTAATATTCGGTTTCATAGACGTTTTGAGGCTTATAATAGGTGAAATTTTCGGGATTGTCGCGGATTTTCTTGTTCCAGTCGCTGAACATATACATAGTCCCGACATAGCCGTCCCTGGACACAGCCTCGTAATCCGACAGCGGCGCAAACGGCACGCCCGCCACCCTTGCAAATTCCTGCGCGGCGTAGTACGCGCCCAGAGGCTGCCAATGGTGGTCGGTTCTGGAATAAATATGCTCGTCAACGTGCTTTGACAGAGCAGTATACACGTCCACGGGAATAACCCCGTCCAAAAAGCTGTTAATATTCTCGATATTATCCCACTCGCTTGCCATATAGCCCTTGAATTTTGCGGGGAGATAGAACGAACCCGACGTGGGGGCTACCATTGAATAAACGTTCACATCGTCGCCCACCTGCTGTTTATACTTATTAAGCATTCCCGCATAGAACTCGCCGCCCTTGAAGCTTCCGCCGAACAGCGAAATTCCCGTACCGTCGTCCAGAACCAGCACCGTTCCCGACATCTCGCCGCCGTGATCTGGGGCGTTTACCTCGGGCTGTTCATGGCTGCTGCTTTCCGCCGAGGAGCTTTCCGTGGTGCTCTCCGTGCTGCCCGAGCTCTGCGCCGTGCTTTGAGTGCTTTGAGGAGCTTTAGTGCTCTCGTGCGAGGTGATAAGGTTCGCCGTAGGCGGTATTTTCGACGTATTCCCCGAAGCGGTGTCCTTATCGCCGTTATCAATAATGGGCAAATCTCCGTGAATTTCCGCGCCGCCGTAGCTTAAGCCAAGCTTTGCGTCAAATTCGGAGATTATCGTCTTAAACGTGCTTCTCATCGGCACGGTGTCGTTGTAAAACTCCGCGAACGCCGACGTGAATTCCCCGCTGAAATAGCTTTTCCAGCTAAATGTCGGCATCTTCGCAAGATCGCGGTTTTCCTCCAGAGCGGCGTTCGGACGCTTGCCGAAGGTCATAAACAGCGTGATGAAGCCGAAAATTGTCAGCAAAACTGCCGTATTAAACGCACAAAGCGAATGCTCGCGCTTTCTCGACGAGCTGATTATCTTCTTTTTATGCTCTGCAAGGCGTTGTTCCTCCGTCTGCCGGACGGGAGGTCTTTGCGGCATTTTCGGAGCGGATTTTTGAGCCGCGCTTTTCACCTGCTCGACATTGCGCAAGGACCGCGAAGCGTCCTGCCTTACCTGCCCCCTGTTAGGATTAGGCTGCCCCGCGCGGTTTACGGGACGCGCGTCGGGACGCTGTACGGGACGCTGCTGCGCCCTAGGGTCGCGAATACCGCGAGGGTCTCTCGGATCGCGAGGATTTCTTTGACCGGGCTGACCCGGCTGTCCCGCGCTGTTTACGGGTCTGCCGCCCTGATACTGCGCCCTCTGCTGAAGCCGCAGATCGCGCGGATCTCTTTGCATTCTTTGCTCCGTCGGAGCTCTCCCGTTTCTTTGAGACATAGGATCTGCCCTGCGTTCCTGCGGACGGGAGGGTCTTTGTGTATTTCTGTTATTTAACTCAGACATTTGGTAATTTTCCCCTTTTCTTAACCGAATTTATAGTACAAAAATGCGTTTGCCGTAGCGTTTACAAGCAAAATACTGCTAAGCACCAGCAGTCCCGCCGACACCAGCGTCCCCGCGACCGAAACAACCGCTTTTGTGTTCTGCGAGCGCAGCGAGAACTTCTTTACAAGATTTAACAGCGGGAACGTGCAAATTATCGCCGCAATCACCAAAAACAGGTTGTTTACCAGCGACATTGCCTCAATTCCGCTCGAAAAGCCGTTCGGGTTTGCGGGAGTGAGATTTCGCAGGAATTTTCCGAGATCCCCCAGATCCTCGAAATAGAATATCCCAAATCCCACGATTATAACCAGCTTGCTGTAAATATGCCGGATAACTATGGGAATTTTCGCCATGCGCTTTTTGCCGATAGCGGTTTCCAGCATAATAAACGCGCCGTAATACAATCCCCAGATAATGTAATTCCAGTTTGCACCGTGCCAAATTCCCGTGCAGAGCCATACAAGAAACAGGCTTGTATACTTGTTTCTCACGCCGAAAACGGGTATCGGCAGCAGATAATCCCTGAAAAACGAGCCCAGCGAGATATGCCACCTCTGCCAGAACTCGGTAACGTCCTTACACAAATACGGATGGTTGAAGTTTTCGTTAAAGTGAAAACCGAACATTCTGCCCATACCTATCGCCATATCCGAATACCCCGAAAAATCGAAGTATATGTACAGCGAATAGAGAATTACGGAATACCACGTTCCCGCCATGGTAAGCGCGCCGACATCCTTGCCGAAAAACTGATCCACAATATTAAACAGATTGTCCGCAAGAATGACCTTCTTTGCAAGTCCCAGAACCAGCCTTGAAAAGCCCTCGCTGAAATCCGAAAGAGTAACCCTGCGGTTGTCTATTTCATCGGCAATCGTGCTGTAGCGGACGATAGGTCCCGCAATAAGCTGCGGAAACAGGGAAATATACAGCAGCAGCTTTGTAAACTTCCTCTGCGGCTCGACCTTTTCCCAATAGCAATCCACCACGTATGACAATATCTGAAACGTATAGAAGCTTATGCCGATAACGGGTTCTATATTCGGAACGGGGAGCGAAGCCCCGAAAATGCCGTTTATGTTGGTCACGATAAACTTGCTGTACTTGAAAACGCCTATCATGCCGATGTTGAACACAAGCCCGAGTGCCAGAAAAACCTTTCGCCGCACCGAGGGCGTATCATCGCCCCGTTTAAGCTCTTCTCTCGTGGGAGCAGCCCCGATACCGAGAAAATAGTTCACCACCGCCGACAGCAGCAGGAACAAAATCCTTACCGGTTCTCCCCACGAATAGAACAACAGCGAAAACACGATAAGAACGCCGTTTTTCCCTTTAGTAGATTTTACAAGGAAGTAGAAAAGAAGGCAAAGCGGCAAAAAGAGATACAAAAATACAAGACTTGAAAATATCATTTTAGCAAAAATCCCCCAATTTTATCTGTATAAAAACATTTTACACCAAATTCCCGCCGTTGTCAATAGAAAAATAGTTACAATTTGGTTACAATTTCACAAGTCAGACTGTATATAAAGCCCCATCTACGTCGTCTGCAGTACTGCGGCAGGCACAAAGCCTAGCCGCAGCACTGCTTCAGCGTTTTGCGCGCAGCGCATAATGCGTGTATCCGGGGCTTTCTCTACAGTCTGAGGACTTGACATTTTATACAGCAAAAACGCCCCGGGGGTTAGACCCGGAGCAGCGTTTTATTTACTTTTCTTCTTCAACGGGAGCGTCGGGAGCGTTTTTCTTTACGCTCTCAATGCCGTTTAAGCAGCTATCCTTTTTCTTATAGCCCTCGCCCGTCGCGATTATCTCGCCGTTGCGCGCCTTCAGTCTGAACCTGAACTCGCCCTTTTTGTCAACATAAACCTCAAACTTCGGATGCTTAAGAACCTCGTATCCCTCGACCGTCTGATCCTCGACGCCGCCCTCGCAGCACTTTTTCACGCTTTCAATGCCGTTTTTGCAGGAAGCAAGCGAATTATAAACCTCGCTTGTGGCAATAATCTCTCCGTTGCCCGCTTTCAGGTCGAACTTCACACCTGTCGATGTGTTTTTGATTACAAACTTGCCCATGTTTTTACCCCCGTAGTCAGTTTACAGTTAATAGTGTATAGTGAATAGTATAATGTATCCGCTTCGCGGATTATTTTGATTGTCCGAAAGAGGATTTGTTGACAACATTTCCTCTTTGTTACAATCTAATGCGTCCGCGCAAGCGGACACATTTTACTTTACACTGTACACTGTTCACTTTACACTGCCAACAAATATCCGTACAGAAAACCACTTTCCCAACAGAGCGACCTCTGCTGGGAAATGGTGCAGGACATTGTCCTGCTGGCGGAGAACGAGGGATTTGAACCCTCGCGCCGGTTACCCGACCTACTCCCTTAGCAGGGGAGCCCCTTCACCACTTGGGTAGTTCTCCAAATGCCGAAAAATCCTATAAAATCACTACAATCTGTATTATAACACATTCCTCCCCGTTTGTCAAGCATTTTTTTATTTTTTACTTGACAAAAAGCTTAAAGAGAATTATAATAAAGGTATTAGCGTCAGAACGGAGGAGACAAAAATGCCTATAAAGATACCCGACGGGCTGCCCGCGCAAAGCGTTCTCGAAAACGAGCACATCTTTGTTATGACGGAATACCGCGCTTTGCACCAGGATATCCGCCCGCTTAAAATAGGAATACTGAACCTTATGCCCACAAAAATTACCACGGAAACGCAGATTTTAAGAAGCCTTTCCAACACCCCGCTTCAGATAGAAGTGGATTTTGTGGGAACTTCAACCTACATCGGGAAAAATACCCCGCAGGAGCACCTTTTTGAGTTTTATAAAAACTTTAACGAGATAAAGCACATAAACTACGACGGATTTATCATAACCGGCGCGCCCGTTGAACAAATGGATTACGAGCAGGTGGACTACTGGGAGGAGCTTTGTGAGATTATGGAGTGGACAAAAACCCACGTTCATTCCACCCTGCACATCTGCTGGGGAGCGCAGGCGGCACTGTACTACCATTACGGAATACCGAAATACCCGCTTGAGAAAAAGGTTTCGGGGGTGTTTCTGCACAGGCTGCTTACCCCGAAGGCAAGGCTTTTTCACGGGTTTGACAGCGAGTTTTACGCGCCACATTCCCGCCACACCGAGGTCCGCGCCGAGGACATTGCGAAATGCCCCGAGCTGCGCCTTATGGCGGTGTCCGACGAGGCGGGCGTTTACGCCGTCGGAAACAGCGACGACAGCCGTTTTTTCGTTATGGGTCATTCCGAATACGACGCGGAAACGCTTGATACCGAGTACCGCCGCGACCTCGCAAAGGGTCTGAACCCCGAAATCCCGCGCCACTACTACCCCGATGACGACCCTAAACAGCTTCCCGTGCTGTGCTGGAGGGCGCATTCCACGCTGCTTTACACCAATTGGCTGAACTATTACGTTTATCAGACCACGCCGTTTGATATTTCTAAGCAAATTAAATAAAATTTCGGCAATATTTGAGCGTATTTTGTGCAAAATACACAAACATATGCATATCATCTTGAAATATTTTTTGCCTTGTGGTATAATTTTAATGGAGTAATATTGTCATTTTTACCATATGCCCGGCAGTAAACCACAAAATTAGACTACATATAGTGCCGCGCATTGTAAAATATTGTAAATTGTCAACTGTTAAAGGGGTGTTCTTATGGCGGCGGAAATGGTTGTACATTCGCAGGTACAGGTTACGGTAAATCCGAACCGCACGACCGCGTTTATGTCCTTCTCAAGACCCGAAAACGGCGGTCTTGACATTACCGTGGAGAAGATAATGGCGGCTCTTGCAGAGAATTTCGTGTCCCACGGAATTCTTGAAGAGGATATTAAAAAGGCTGTCGAGCTCAGACGCTACGACCAGAATATCTGCGTGGCGAAGTGGGATCCTCCCGTAAACGGCATCGACGGTTCGGTGAAGTATTTTTACAAGATAGATTCCGTTGCCGCGCCCACCGAGGACGAACAAGGCAATATGGACTATAAAAACCTCGGACTGGTAAGGAACATCACCGCGGGCACGCCTATCGCCGCTATTACTATGCCGACGGAGGGCACTCCCGGTATGGATATCACGGGTATGGTTATAGCGCAGAAGGTCGGAGTTCCGGCGAAGTTCAACGTCGGCGCGGGAACGCAGCTTATAAACGACGGCAAGGAGATAATCGCCTCCGTTGACGGAAATCTGGCATATAAAAACGGTATGTTTATCGTCGAGGAAAAGCTGGTTATAAACAGCGATGTTGACACCTCGACGGGTAATATCGATTTTATCGGCGCAGTGGAGATCAAAGGAAGCGTTTTCGAGGGGTTCAGGGTGACCTCCAAGAGAACGATTACGATAAACGGCTCTGTAAACGGTGCGGAAATCACCGCGGAGGGCGATATAAGCATAAGAATAGGTTCGATAAACTCGAATATCGAATGCCATAACGGAAATATCAAGCTCGGCTTTTGCGAGAACAGCAAGGTTCACGCGTCGGGCAACGTTGAAAGCGCGTCGTTTATCGGCGGAGAGGTCTTTTCCGAGCAGAAAATCATAGCTTCCGGCAAGGGCATAATTATGGGCGGAAAATACACCGCTCTCGACGGGATTGAGGCGCAGGTCATAGGCTCGGAGAAGTACGTAAAGACCGAGATTACTCTCGGTAATAACGCCGTGCTTTCCGAAGAGCGCGATCAGCTTGAAAACGATATTAAGAATATGGACGACAAGAGCGAACAGCTCGGGAAAATCCTCGTTACGCTGGGCGAAATCGCCAAAAAGGGCAAGCTGCCGCCCGAGCGCGAGCAGCTTAAGGCGGAGGCACTGCGCAGCCGTTTAAAGCTTCAAAGCGAGATAAAGAAGATAAAAATGCGGATTTCCGAGATAGACGATATTTTACAGCTCACGCAGAATTTGTCAATTGCCTGCAAGCGCACGATTTACCCGGGCGTAACGCTCAGAATTAACAATTGCGTGCTTCAGGTGAACGCGGCGCAGAGCCGCGCGCGCGCCACGGTCGAAAACGGCGAGATAGTGTTCAAGCCGCTGTAAATTGTGAAAAAATACGTCAAACGCTCCCCGACGCGGGGGGCGTGTTGTTTTCCTTTTTATTTCTGTTGACTTTTTGGCGGATTTGTGTTACAATATAAAAGGAGCGTTGCTCCCTTTGACATTGTTTTAAATTTGAAAATGTTGGATATAAAACAATTTTTACCGTATTTGGGAAGGAATGGCATTAAATGAAGCGTGTAGGATTGGATATCGGCTCTACGACAGTAAAGGCGGCTGTTCTTGGCGAGAACGGGGAGCTTTTGTTCAGCCGTTATCAGCGGCATTTTTCAGACATACGAAAAACCGTTTCGGATATAATATCTCAAGTGGGAGAAGAGACTGCGGGCGAGCGCGTTCTTATTTCCGTTACGGGTTCGGGAGGAATTTCCGTTTCAAAGTGGCTGGGAATTCCGTTTGTTCAGGAGGTCGCGGCGGGTACGAACGCGATTAAACATCTTATTCCCGAAACCGACGTGGCTATAGAACTCGGCGGCGAGGACGCGAAGATAACCTATCTTACGGGCGGTCTTGAACAGCGCATGAACGGAAGCTGCGCGGGCGGCACGGGCGCGTTTATCGATCAGATGGCGGCTCTGCTTAATACCGATATCGGGGGACTGAACGAGCTTGCGAAGGAGCACACGACCATTTACCCCATAGCGTCGCGGTGCGGAGTTTTCGCAAAGAGCGATATACAGCCGCTTATAAACGAGGGCGCGAAAAAAAGCGATATTGCGGCGTCGGTTTTCCGCTCGGTGGTAAATCAGACGATAAGCGGTCTTGCCTGCGGAAAGCCGATACGCGGGCACGTCGCGTTTCTGGGAGGTCCGCTGCACTATTTGTCGGAGCTTCGGCAAAGCTTTGTTGAAACGCTTTCGGCGGCAGATCCCAACACGAAGTTTATCGTTCCCGAAAACGCAAATTTGTTTGTAGCAATGGGCTGCGCACTGTCGGACGAGTGCGAGGAAGCCGAT
Source organism: uncultured Clostridia bacterium (assembly GCA_947630655.1). GTDB lineage: Bacteria > Bacillota > Clostridia > Oscillospirales > Ruminococcaceae > CAG-115. The sequence continues at coordinate 19,193 of CANRIQ010000004.1, forward strand.
TTTGACGAACTGGCAATTAAAGCGGCAAATCTGGGCGGAAACGAGCTTCGCGAGGTAGAGCGGCTGGAGCCTCTTTTTAAGGACGAGCGTTCGCTTGAGGAATTTAAGGCTCGTCACGCGAAGGACGTTATCCCGACGGCGGAGCTTTCGTCTTATGCGGGGGAATGTTATCTCGGCATAGACGCGGGTTCAACGACGACAAAGGCTGTATTACTCAGCAAAAACGCGGAAATTCTCTACTCGCATTATGCGGGAAACCGCGGCGACCCGCTGGGTTCGGTAATCGGCATACTTAAGGAAATTTACAGCCTGATGCCCGAAAATGCGTACATATCCAAAGCCTGCGCGACGGGTTACGGAGAACATCTTATAAAGGCGGCTCTGGAGGCGGATTTCGGCGAGATTGAAACCATGGCGCATTACAAAGCCGCGGATAAGCTGCTCCCCGGCGCGGAGTTTATTCTCGACATCGGCGGGCAGGATATGAAGTGCATGCGCGTGAAAAACGGCGAGATTGAGTCAATTCTGCTGAACGAGGCGTGCAGCTCGGGCTGCGGAAGCTTTATCGAAAATTTCGCAAACGCTCTCGGTATGACAAGCGCGGAATTTGCGGTTTTAGGGCTTTCGGCGGAACACCCCGTTGACCTCGGGTCAAGGTGTACGGTGTTTATGAATTCACGCGTAAAACAGGCACAGAAGGAGGGCGCGACCGTCGCGGATATTTCGGCGGGGCTGTCCTATTCCGTTGTCAAAAACGCGCTGTTTAAGGTTATAAAGCTACGCGATACCGCGTCTATGGGCGATAAAATCATCGTTCAGGGCGGCACGTTTATGAACGACAGCGTTTTGCGCGCGTTTGAGCTTATTGTCGGGAAAAACGTTGTCAGACCCGATAAAGCGGGTCTTATGGGAGCATACGGCTCCGCGCTTATCGCTCTCGAACGCGATGACGGCAAGGGAAGCACTATCGCGAAAGCGGACGCTCTCGAGAATTTCCACACCGAGAAAACCACGGCAAGATGCGGAAAATGCTCCAACAACTGCCTGCTTACAATTACAAAATTCCCCGACGGCAAGCGTTATATTTCAAACAACAGGTGCGAACGCGGCGCGGGGATAAGCTCCTCGGGCGAAAAACAGCCGAATTTGTACGACTTTAAATATCACCTGCTGTTCGACCGCGAGAGCCTGCCCGAAAAGGACGCTAAACGCGGTGTTATCGGCATTCCGAGGGTGCTTGGAATGTACGAAAATTACCCGTTCTGGCATACGCTGTTTTCGGAGCTCGGATTTTCGGTAAAGCTCTCCCCGAAAAGCTCCCGCGAGATATACGACCGCGGAATTGAGACCATGCCGAGCGAGTCGGTGTGCTATCCCGCGAAGCTTGCCCACGGGCATATACAGGCTTTGATTGACGACGGTGTAAAGCTTATTTTCTACCCGTCGATGCCTTATGAAATGAGCGACTCAAACGGCGGCGACAATCACTACAACTGCCCTGTTGTGGCAACCTACAGCGAGGTTATTAAAAACTCCGTGCCCGAGCTTCGGCAGGATGTGAAGTTTTTAAATCCGTTTCTTCCGATTTTCAACGAAAAAAGAATGTGCGAACGCCTTTTCGAGGAATTTTCGGAGCATTCGCCCGAGTTTGGGATTACCCGCCGCGAGGTGGGAAACGCTCTCGAAAAAGCCTATGCCGAGGACGCAAGGTTTAAAGAAACCATGCGCAAAAAGGGCGAGGAAACCCTCGAATACCTCAAGGCAAACGGAAAGCGCGGAATTGTTCTGGCGGGGAGACCCTATCACGTCGATCCCGAGATAAATCACGGGCTTCCGGAGATGATTTCGGGGTACGGGTTCGCGGTGCTTACCGAGGACTCCGTGGCGCATCTTGAGCAGGTTGTGCGCCCCATCCGCGTGGTTGACCAGTGGACCTATCACACAAGGCTTTACGCCGCGGCGCATGTTGTGGGAAATAACGACTGTCTGGAGCTTGTGCAGCTCAATTCGTTCGGGTGCGGTCTGGACGCTATCACGACAGACGAGGTGCAGGAGATACTCCGCAGCTTCGGGAAGCTGTACACCTGCCTTAAAATCGACGAGGTAAACAACCTCGGCGCGGCAAGAATACGCCTGCGTTCGCTTATTTCCGTAGTTGACGAGCGCGCAAGGCATAAATTCAAGCCCGTGCGCGGGCATATCGGTTATATCCGTCAGCCCGAGTTTACAAAGGAAATGCGCAAAAGCCACACTATCCTCTGCCCGCAGATGGCTCCTATTCACTTCGATATGCTTGAAGCGGCGTTCAATCACAGCGGGTATAATGTGGTTATCCTCAAAGACTGCTCAAAAGCGGTGGTTGATACGGGTCTTAAATACGTCAACAACGACGCGTGCTATCCGTCAATTCTTATTGTAGGGCAGCTTATTCACGCTCTGGGCAGCGGAAAATACGACCTTGACAACACCTCGGTTATGATAACGCAGACGGGCGGCGCGTGCAGGGCGACAAACTATGTCGGAATGCTGAAAAAAGCCCTTAAGGACGCGGGGTACGAGAAAATTCCGCTTATCTCGCTGAACGTCGTGGGGCTCGAAAAGCAAAGCGGCTTCAGAATTACCGCGGGTATGGCTATCCGCGCGTTTATGGGAATAGTTTACGGGGACGTTCTGCAAAGATGTTTATACAAGGTGCGCCCTTACGAAAAGGTCAAGGGCAGCGCGAACGCCCTGTACGAAAAATGGCGCGTTTTCCTGCGGGACGAGCTGGAACACCTGTCGCTTCCGAGGTTTAACGCGAACGTCCGCAATATCGTGAAGGAATTCCTCGAATTCCCCGTAAACGATATTGTAAAGCCGAAAATCGGGCTTGTGGGCGAAATTCTGGTTAAATTCCACCCCGTCGCGAATAACAATATTATAGAGCTGCTGGAAAACGAGGGCTGCGAAGTTGTCGTTCCAGACCTTATGGGATTTTTCTACTACATCTGCTCTCACGGCAGCACAAAGCGCGAACTGCTCTACAATCCGAAGCTTAAGGAATTTGCCGAAAACGCGGCGATAAAGGCACTGAGATTTATGGAGAAAAGCTACCGCGAGGCGGTGACGGGGACAAAATTCGGCTGTCCCGGGGATATTTTTGAAATGCGGGAAATGGTAAAGCCGATAGTTTCCCCCGGCAACATCGCGGGCGAGGGCTGGTTCTTGTCGGCGGAGATGCTGGAGCTTATAAAGGAGGGCGTTCCGAATATCGTTTGTATGCAGCCGTTTGCGTGTCTTCCGAACCATGTGACGGGCAAGGGCGTTATCGGCGAGCTTCGCCGCCAGCACCCCGAAAGCAACATCGTCGCCGTGGATTTCGACCCCGGCGCGTCGGAGGTTAATCAGGTGAACAGAATAAAGCTTATGCTGACGCAGGCGTTCGCAAGGGCGGGCATAAGCCGCAAGGCAGTGATGACGCCTATCGGCGCGGACGACAAGTACTCTGCTCTCGCGGGTATGAAATTGTAACAGGCTGTAGATAAAGCCCCGTAGCATTATCCGCCGCAGGCGGATAATGCGGCGGCGTCAGTAGCACTGCGGCAGGCACAAAGCCTAGCCCGCAGCACTGCTTTAGCGTTTTGCGCGCAAGCGCATAATGCGTGCATCCGGGACTTTCTCTACAGTCTGAAACTTAGCTTTTTATAAAGGCTGATTTGTAATTTTAAAGGAGTTATTATGCAAAAATTTTCAACTGAAAACAACGGCGAAAAGCGTTTCAACTTAGGAACTCTCGTTCTTGCGGGGCTTATTGCGATCGTCGTGCTTATACTGCTGTTCAACAGCTTTACCGTCGTAAAAGAGGGCTTTATAGGCGTAAAATACCGCTTCGGCAGGATTGTCGACAGCGACCTTACGGCGGGTCTTAACGCGCATATTCCGTTTATCGAGAATATCGAGATGGTGGATATCCGCGAGCAGATTTATTCTGTTCAGGCGGACGCTTACACCTCCGATACCCAGACGGTGGACAGCTTGTCGCTTAAGCTCAACTACTGCTACGACAGCAGCATGCTGCCCGATATAATTCGTTCTATCGGCATACAGAACGTTGAAACCAAGCTTATTGTGCCGTATGTCGCGAAAATCTCCAAGGACGAAATCGGTAAAGTAAAAGCCGAGGATCTCGTTCAGAACCGTTCGACCGTGCAAAACGCTATTTTCGAGTCGCTTAAAGACCCGCTTGCCGAGCAGGGCATAATCGTCACAGCGTTCGCTATCGAGAATCTCTCGTTTGACGACGCATTCGAGCAGTCCATTCAGGCAAAGGTTATCGCGGCGCAGGACGCTTTGAAAATGCAGAACAAGACCGCCGAGCGTCAGGAGGAAGCAAAACAGCAGGTTATAGCGGCGCAGGCGGAGGCGGATTCGCAGAAAATCCGCGCGGACGCGGAGGCTTACGCTATCGAGGCTGTTCAGAAGCAGCTGCGCGAAAATCCCGACTATATCGAGTATCTTAAGGTTACCAAGTGGGACGGAATTCTCCCGCAGGCAATGGGCAACGACGTAAATCCGTTTGTTGTGCTGGACGGGGAAAATTTGACGGGAACGGCTGCTGAGTGATGTTGACGGAAAGGTGAAAATTGAACTACACGGAACTTAAAAAAGCCGCGCTGGAAAGCTATTTCTCCCGCGCGAACGACATGCAGAAAAGGGCGATTTTCCGCGTAAACGGCGCGGTGCTTATAATCGCGGGCGCAGGCAGCGGAAAAACGACCGTTCTGGTGAACAGAATTGCCAATATGATGCGGTTCGGGAACGCATACCATGATACGGAGGAGCGGGATATTTCGGACGATGAACGCCGTTTTCTGGAGGAATTTCCCGGGCTTCCGAAAACTCCCGAAAACGCGGCGCGGCTTGCGGATATTATCGCCGTTGACCCCGTAAAACCGTGGAATATTCTTGCAATCACGTTTACGAATAAAGCCGCGGGAGAGCTTCGCGAAAGGCTTTCGGCAATGCTCGGCGAGGAGGCGGGGAAAATCCACGCTTCAACGTTCCATTCGGCGTGCGTGAGAATTCTTCGCCGCGAAATCGAACATCTCGGCTATACGCGCGGGTTTACGATTTACGACGAGGACGATTCAAAGCGGCTGATAAAGGAGATTATGAAACGGCGCGGACTGGACGAGAAAATCGTTCCCGCAAAGACGTTTAAAAATGCGGTTTCGCGGCTGAAGGACCAGATGATTTCCTGCGCGGAATTTGCGAAAACCGCCGATGAAAAGGGCGAGCTTGCGGAAATGCAGATTGCAAGCGTTTACACCGAGTATCAAAACGCTCTTAAGACCGCGAACGCCGTGGATTTTGACGATATAATCTTCCTTACGGTAAGGCTGTTTGAGGAATTCCCCGAGGTTTTACAGACCTACAGAAATCTCTATCGGTATATTATGGTTGACGAGTATCAGGACACCAACCACGCGCAGTACCGCCTTGTTTCGCTGCTTGCGGGAAATGTGGGAAATCTGGGCGTTGTGGGAGATGACGACCAGTCGATTTACCGCTTCAGAGGGGCTACCGTTGAGAATATTCTGAATTTTGAAAAACAGTACAAAAACTGCGAGGTTATAAGGCTTGAGCAGAATTACCGCTCGACGGGGACAATTCTCGACGCGGCAAACGCTATTATAAGCCACAACCAAAACCGCAAAACAAAAAAGCTGTGGAGCGATCTGGGGCGCGGCGAGAAGATAGAATTGCGCTGTTTTCAGAACGAGCAATCCGAGGCGAAGGGCATTGCGGAAATTATCGCCGAAAACGTGAAAAACGGCGGAAAATACTCCGACCACGCGCTGCTTTACAGAAACAACGCGCTTTCGAGGGCGTTTGAAACGGCGTTTACGCGCGAGGGTATTCCGTATAAGATAGTCGGAGGACTGCGCTTTTACGACCGCAAGGAAATACGGGATATGCTGGCGTATCTCGCGCTGATTGACAACCCGTATGACACGGTGCGTTTCCGCCGCGTGATAAACGAGCCGCGGCGCGGCATCGGCGACGCGACGGTGGACGAGGTTATAAGAATAGCCGAGGGACTCGGAGTAAGCCCCATAGAGGTCTGCCGCGACAGCGAAAATTTTGAAACGCTGCACAAAAAATCTGTTGTTCTGAAAAGCGCGGCTAATATGTTCGAGGAGCTTGACGAGCTTGCGGATTCGCTGCGGTTAGACGAGCTTATCGACGCTGTCGCCGAAAAAACGGGTTATATGGATATGCTTAAGGTGTCGGGCGCGGATTGCCAGTCGAGAATTGAGAACGTAAACGAGCTTAAATCCAACGCCGTTACCCTGCTTGAGGAGAACCCGGACGCGGCTTTGCCCGATTTTCTCGAACAGACCGCGCTGGCGTCCGATATTGACAATCTCGACCCGTCCGCGGACAGCGTTTCGCTTATGACAATGCACAGCGCGAAGGGTCTGGAGTTCCCCGTGGTGTTTATGATAGCGGCGGAGGACAACGTTTTCCCGTCCTCGATGTGCCGCTTCGACCCCGTCGAAATGGAGGAGGAGCGAAGGCTTGCTTATGTTGCGGTAACTCGCGCGAAAAAGCAGCTTTACATAACCCACACGCGTTATCGGATGCTTTACGGCAAGACCACCGCAAACAAGCTGTCGGAATTCGTGAGGGAGATCCCCGAGGAGCTTTGCGAGGTAAGCGAGGAGGACAAGCCCGTTGTATACTCCGTGAAAAACCGCCCCGAACGCCGAAGTTTTCTTAAAGAGGAGACCGAAAAAATGCATACGACGTTCACCGCAGTGAATAACGAGGTTTTCTCCGCGGGAGACCGCATAAAGCATAATCTTTTCGGGGAAGGCACGGTGACGGAGGTTGTTCTTATGGGGAACGACGCGATGCTTACCATTGAGTTTGACAAGCGCGGCGAAAAGAAAATTATGCGGAACAACGCCCGCATGACCAAGCTTTAAGAAAAAATTTCCTAAAATTTCTAAAGTTTTAAGAGAGCGTGACGATAATTATTTCAAAGGGGAAACAGCTTCGAGTTCGGGACTTGACCCTTTGACAAACGCGTTTCAGTCGCGGAAAAATTCGCGGCAGGCAGTAAACGCAGGATACGTTGACCGTGCGGCGTCCGCGGGGGCTCCCCGCAAGCGAATGACAGGCTTGTTTTGATAAAACGGCGTTTTTACGGATTTTGTCTCAAAACCGCGGATTTTTAGGAATTCGCGGTTTTATTTTGCTTTTGTGAGGAGAAATATAGAAAATGACGTTAATTCTTGTGATGGACAACGACTGCGCTATCGGCAAAAACGGAAATCTTTTGTACAGGCTTCCCGAGGACATGAAGCATTTTCGCACTACAACCGAAAACTGCGCTGTGATAATGGGGCGGAAAACCTACGAGTCGTTCCCGAAACGCCCGCTTGCAAACCGCGAGAACATTGTGCTTTCAAGGAGCGTTAAAGAAATCGACGGCGCGAGGGTTTTCGGGGATATAGAGAGCATGCTTTCATATGTGGAAAAATTGGACAAAAGGGTGTTCGTTATCGGCGGCGGGGAAATTTACCGCCTGCTTCTCCCCTACTGCGGCGAGGCAATTATTACCCGAGTATATGAAAACTTCGGCGGAGACGTTTTCTTTGAGGATATTGAACACGACAAAAGCTGGCGGCTTGCGGAAAGCTCTCCGCTTGTTGAAACGAACGGAAAAATTATCCGCTTTATGAGATTTTTGAGGAAAACGGAGGTTTAGACGTTGACAAAGGAGGAATATCTCGAATTCTGTGAAACTATCGGCGGCACGGAGCTTGACCGTCCCTTTCCCGAGGACTTTGAAAGCGTTGTTGCGCGCCGCTCGGACAACAAAAAATGGTTCGCGCTGGTGATGTTGTATCAGGGGAAGCATATTGTAAACCTGAAATGCGACCCTATGGAGTCGGAGCTTGAACAGAAGCTCTTTTCGGGCGTAATTCCCGCGTATCACATGAATAAAAAGCACTGGATTTCGGTTTTCCTAAATTCGGACGTTCCGCGGGAGGAAATTGAGAGGCTGACGATGGAAAGTTATGAATTAACAAAAAAAGGAAAGTCCTCCCCCAAAAGAAGATAGAATAGAATAGCAGGCTGTCAAGAAAGCCTTAAATTTTTTATATGATAATTTTTTCCGAAAATCGTTCCCTCTTAAATGTTACCTGTAAATAATGAACGCTGCTTTGCGGATAATAATTCTGCGCGGGTTTTCGCGCAAAATTCTCAGCAAAGGAGTAAAACTATGTTTAAGAAACTTTTCGCGGCAACAGCAATAGCAAGCGCGGCGGCTTTGTCCCCCGCAGTATTCGCAAGCGGAGTGGGATCTGCGATAGGCGGCGCGGTTGACGGCGTTGCAGACGCAGGTGAAGATATAGCTGACGGTATCTTTGACGCAGGACGTGATGTAGCGGACGGTCTTACGGGAACGGACGGTGCAGACAACGCAAACGGAGCAAGCGGTTCGGACACGACAAGCGGTTCGGATACAACAAGCGGCATGGGTGAAACAGGCACTGCCGGCGGCAAGGATTCTGCGGCAACAACCTCCGAGAACGACGCAGACGACCTTTCAAGCAGCGGGACTTCTTCCGAAAACAGCTCGGCTTCGGGCACGGCAAGCAATACCGTAACCTCCGGCACTAAAAACCCCTCGACGGGCGTTTCGCTCGGATTTACGGCTTGCACGGCGGTTCTGGCGGCAATGGGAGTAACCCTCTCGACGGTTCGCAGAAGAAACAGCTAATAACCGATTATTCCTCAATATTTGTTTTTTCGGGCGTTCCCGTTTGTTCGGGAACGCCTTTGCTTAGTATTTCTCAATTTTTGGCATTTGGAGAACTATTTTTGACGGCTTTTGTATAAATTGCACGAAATAGCGGAATTAGATTTGGGTTTTATGTTCAAAATTTCACTTGCAATTTTTGACGAAATATAGTATAATGATATTGGGGAAAAGTTGTGCGCGTAGGGGAATTGCGCGTACGGCTTATTAGTGTTTTCTATCATTATCGCTGATTGGAATTAGGTTTAGGAGGATTTTGATGACGAAGATGAGATCTGTCATAGCGGCTATGGCTGCTGTGTCGGTGATTTGTGCGGCAAACGCCGTTGCATTCGCCGAAAGTGCGGAAGTCGGCATTGGAAAAACGCCGATTGAGGTTCCCGATGATGTAAAGGATAAGCTTGCAAACGAAGACAACCAAACCACCATTATTACGGGTGAGTCTTCCGAGGATACAAACGCAGACGACGCTGCCGAGCCTTCCGATAAGGACAACGCAGACACCGGTGTTGAAAGCGTTGCCGCGGTAGTCGGAGCGGTTGCTCTGGCGGGGGCTGCGGTTGTTATTTCCCGCAAGAGAGCGTAATAGCGTAATTACTTAAAGATTGTTCGCGATAGCAAAACACTATATCGAGCCCTCTCCCAAACCGGGAGGGGGTTCTTTAATAAAGATACCTGACCCACTTGACATATTTAAAAATGGGTGGTATACTGTTATTGTATAAAAATTGCAGGAGGTAATTTATGGATATTACAAAGGATATTAAATACGTCGGGGTGAACGACCACGAAATAGACCTGTTCGAGGGCATGTACGATGTTCCCAACGGCATGGCGTATAATTCCTATGTCATTCTCGGCGAAAAAACCGCGGTTATGGATTCGGTGGCGGAGGGCTTCGGCGATAAGTGGCTTCAGAACATCGAAAACGTTCTCGGCGGGAAAGCTCCCGATTACCTTGTGGTTCAGCATATGGAGCCCGACCATTCCGCGAATGTAAAGCTGCTTGCGGACAAATACCCCGAAATGAAAATTGTCGCTTCCCAAAAGGCTTTTGCGTTTATGGAGCAGTTTTTCGGGGAGAGCTTTGCCGCGTGGCAGGTTGTCGTTAAAGAGGGCGACAAGCTCCCTCTCGGGACGCACACGCTTTCGTTTATAACCGCGCCCATGGTTCACTGGCCCGAGGTAATTATGACCTTTGACGAGACCGACAAGGCTCTGTTTTCGGCAGACGCTTTCGGAAAATTCGGCGCGCTGGACGCAGACGAGGACTGGGCTTGCGAGGCGAGAAGATACTATTTCGGCATTGTCGGTAAATACGGTGCGCAGGTTCAGGACGTTCTTAAAAAGGCTTCGGCTCTGGGAATTGAGAAAATTCTCCCCTTGCACGGTCCTATGCTTACCGAAAATCTCTCGTATTATCTCAATTTGTACAACACCTGGTCGTCCTACGGAGTCGAGAGCGAGGGCGTTGTAATAGCGTTTACGTCGGTTTACGGGAACACCAAAAAAGCCGCGCTTATGCTGTCGGAAAAGCTGACCGCCTTAGGCTGCCCAAAGGTCGTTGTAACGGACCTTGCCCGCGACGATATGGCGGAGGCGGTTGAGGACGCGTTCAGATACGGGAAGCTTGTTCTGGCGACAACCACCTACAATAACGAGATTTTCCCGTTTATGAGGGAATTTATTTCTCACCTCACCGAGAGAAATTACCAAAAGCGCACCATCGGCATTATCGAAAACGGAACATGGGCTCCCGCGGCGGCGAAAAAGATAAAGGCTGCTTTCGAGGGGTCGAAGGATATTACGTTCGCCGAAACGACGGTGACAATAAAGTCCGCGCTGAACGAAAATTCCATAGCACAGCTTGACGCGCTTGCAAAAGAAATGATGAAATAATACGCATATTGACCGTCCCTTGAACAAAGGGGCGGTTTTGTTGTGAAAATGCACATAAAACGGCTCTAAAACCGCGCGTTTTTGCCGAAATTAACATTGACATTCGGCGGGAAATCTTCTATAATATAAATAGCGGCTTTTAAGTCGGTACAGCGATGCCGACAAGGTTGTAATTTTATCCTAAGTCATATTAGATTAACCACAATTATGCCGCCGTACGGGCGGTTTTTTTGTTGGAGAAATCTGGTAATTGTTGGGAATTTTGAGGTTAAAATGGACGAGAATATAAAAGTCCCCGAATTGCGCGTAAAGGCGGAAATTCTTGATGAAAACGCGGTTTCGCGGGCTGTCACGAGGATTGCGTTTGAGATAATCGAGCGCAACAAGGGCACGGAAAACCTTTGCCTTGTGGGGCTGCTGTCAAGGGGGGCGGTGATCGCCGAGCGCATTGCCGCGAAAATCTCCGAAAACGAGCACAGAGCCGTGCCGATAGGAAGGCTTGACATTACGCCGTTTCGGGACGACGACCGCCGCGAGGTTGCGGATTTGTCGCATATTGATTTTAATGTCACCGATAAGCGGATAGTGATAATAGACGATGTTATTTTCACGGGACGTACGGCAAGGGCGGCGATAGACGCGCTTTTGTCGCGCGGCAGACCGACGGTGATACAGCTTGCCGCGCTTATAGACCGCGGTCACAGAGAGGTCCCCATTCGGGCGGACTATATAGGCAAAAATCTTCCGACTTCCCGCGGCGAAAAGGTCCGCGTTATGGTAAAGGAAATAGACGGCTGTGATAAGGTGGTAATCTGCGAGCCGGTGTGAGTACAGAAAATGAGGTGAATTATGAAGCTTCTGCTTAAAAACGGATATGTTGTGGACGAGGCAAACGATTTTGAGGGCGTTGCGGATATTTTGATAGACGAGGGGAAAATCGCAAAATGCGCTCCCGAAATTGCTGAAAACGCCGACGAGGTTATAGACTGCGCGGGGAAAACCATTATCCCCGGAATTTGCGATATGCACGTTCATTTCCGCGACCCCGGTCAGACCCACAAGGAGGATATTATCTCGGGCGGCGAGGCGGCGGCTGCGGGAGGAGTTACCGCGGTGGCGTGTATGCCGAATACAAACCCCGTGGTGGATAATGCCGAAACGGTAAAATATATTCTCGAAAAGGCAAAAAAGGCTAAATGCAAGGTCTATCCGATAGGTTCGATAACAAAGGGGCTTAAGGGCGAGGAGCTCTGCGATTACATCGAGCTTCGTAAGGCAGGGTGCGTGGCGGTGTCCGACGACGGAAAACCCGTAAGGAACGCGATGCTGCTGGCGCACGCCATGGTAAGGGCGCATTACGCGGGGCTGCGCGTTATATCCCACTGCGAAGACCCCGACATTATCGCGGGGGGGATTATGAACAGCGGAAAGGTTTCCAAGGAACTGGGAGTAAAGGGTATGCACCGCTCCTCCGAGGACATTATGACCGCTCGGGACATAATTCTTGCGGGGGATCTGGAGATGCCTATTCATATAGCGCATGTTTCCACCTCGACAAGCATGCTTATGGTAAGACTGGGCGCAAGATACGGCGCGATGGTGACAAGCGAGACCTGCCCGCACTATTTTACCATGACAGATGAAAAGCTGAAAACACGCGACGCAGATTACAGAATGAATCCGCCGCTTCGCACCGACGATGACGTCGTAGCGATTACCGAGGGCGTGTGCGACGGGACGATAGACTGCATAGTCACCGACCACGCGCCGCATACTCCCGAGGAAAAAGCGGATTTTGAGAAGGCTCCGAACGGGGTTGTGGGACTTGAAACCTCGCTTGCGGCGACGCTTACTCAGCTTTATCATACGGGGAAAATTTCACTCAAACGAATTGTGCGGCTTATGTGCGTAAATCCGCGGAAAATTCTCGGTATCCCGGGCGGAAGCTTTGAAAAGGGCGCGCCCGCGGATATAACGATTTTCGATATAAACGAGGAGTGGACGGTCGATCCCGAAAAGCTTCATTCCAAATCGAAAAATACCTGCTTTAAGGGAATGACTCTTAAAGGCAGGGTGAAAATGACTATCGTTGACGGAAAGATAGTTTACAGGGACAATTAAATTATTTACAATAAAGGAGAATTTCTTATGTCACTTGACAGACTTATGGAAAAGATCGAACAGACCCAGAACCCGACGGTTGCGGGGCTTGACCCGAAGCTTGACTATGTTCCCGAGTTTATCAGAAAAAAGAATTTCGAGCGTTACGGAGAGACTCTCAAGGGCGCGGCAAAGGCTGTTCTGGAGTTCAACAAGGGGCTTATCGACGCACTTTACGACATTGTTCCCGCGGTAAAGCCGCAGGCGGCGTATTACGAGATGTACGGCACGGCGGGAGTTAAAACGCTGTACAAAACGCAGGAATATGCAAAAAGCAAGGGTATGTACGTCATCACCGACGGCAAGCGCAACGACATCGGCACGACAATGGAGGCTTACGCCGCGGCGCATCTCGGAAAGGTCAAGGTCGGGCTTTCGGAATACGAGCCGTTTCTGGGCGACGCGCTTACGGTAAACGGGTATCTCGGAAGCGACGGCATAAAACCGCTTTTGAAGGTTTGCTCGGAGCATGACAAGGGAATTTTCGTGCTTGCAAAGACGTCCAATCCGTCAAGCGGAGAGCTTCAGGACAAGCTTATCGACGGAGTGCCCGTGTACGAGGTTATGGGCAAAATGTGCGAGGAATGGGGAAAAGACCTTGCGGGAGTGTACGGCTACAGCGGCGTGGGAGCTGTTGTGGGAGCGACATACCCCGAGCAGATAAAGCGTCTGCGTGAGATTTTGCCGCATACGTTCTTCCTTATCCCCGGCTACGGCGCACAGGGAGCAACCGCAAAAGACATTGCCGCGGCGTTTGACAAAAACGGTCTGGGAGGAATTGTAAACTCCTCGCGCGGGATAATGTGCGCGTATCAGAAGCAAAAATGCGGAGAACACGAGTTTGCCGAGGCGGCAAGGAGAGAAGCAATACGCATGCGCGACGAAATTATGGGATTTGTAGGGAAAATTGAGCTGAACAAATAAATAAAGCTTATCATTTTTGTTTTTCGGAGGCAGAAAATGATTTTTGAGAACAAAAAAAGGGCGACGCTTATACTGGCGGACGGAACGGTTTTCGAGGGGCGTTCCTTCGGCGCGGAGGGTAAAACAGTCGGCGAGATAGTTTTCACCACCGCCATGACGGGTTATCAGGAAACGCTTACCGACCCGTCCTACTGCGGACAGATCGTAACCCAGACCTTTCCGCTTATCGGAAATTACGGCGTGAATAAAATCGACCCCGAATCGAACGGAAGCGCGGTTTTCGGCTACATAGTAAGAGAATTTTGCGAAGAGCCGTCAAATTTCCGCTGCGAAGGCGGCATTGACGAGTACCTCAAATCGCTCGGGATAATCGGCATTTACGACATCGATACCCGCAGGCTTACGAGAATTATCCGCGAGAGCGGCGTTATGAACGGGGCGATTGTAAGCGGAGAATTTCCGGACTGCGACAAAAACGCTCTGCTTGAGGAAATAAAGACTTACAATGTGGGGATTGTCGTGCCGAAGGTGTCGGTTAAAGAAAAGGAATTCTACCCCGCCGAAAACGCGAAATTCAACGTGGTTTTGATGGACTACGGGTATAAGTTCAACATAAGGCGGGAGCTTGTAAAGCGCGGGTGCAATGTCACGGTAATGCCGTACAACGCCTCCCCCGACGAAATAAAGGCGCAGCGCCCCGACGGGATTATGCTTTCAAACGGTCCGGGCGACCCCGCGGACAACGCCGAGGCGATTGCAACGCTTAAAAGCCTTATTCCCGAGCAAATTCCGACGTTCGGGATATGCCTCGGACATCAGCTTTTGGCTCTTGCAAACGGTGCTAAGACAGAGAAGCTGAAATACGGTCACCGCGGCGGAAATCAGCCCGTAAAGGATCTTTTCCGCGACAAGACCTATATCACCTCCCAAAATCACGGCTACGCGGTCATTTCCGAGAGCGTTCCCGGCGGCGTCGGCGAGGTTTCCCACATCAACGGCAACGACGGCACCTGCGAGGGTGTGCGCTATAAAAACGCGCCTGCGTTTACGGTGCAGTTTCACCCCGAGGCGTGCGGCGGTCCGCACGATACTTCCTATCTGTTTGACGAGTTTATTAAGCTGATGAACGGGAATAAATAAGGATGTTCGCAATATGAAGGAGAGTTGATCGTGGAATTAGCAGACTATAGCGGAAAACTTAACAGTCATGCGGATTATCTGAATATACTAAAGCTGTTGAAACGGAAAAGCAAATATATCGAGTATGTTTTAGTGGACGAAGACGACACAAGAATTGTTGATAAGTTTAAGGATTTAGTTGTGTCTGTTCAGCCTAAAAATAAATGGTGGGGAACGAAATCAGGCAGGAAAAACAAGGTGTATAAACTGACGGTTTCAAAAGAACTGTTTCAATATCTGCAAAAGTTTGAAACATTTTGTAAATATACGGTTTCCAACACAGGAGATATTGCGGAAAACACCGATTTCGGGTTCAACGATATTGCGTTTTTTGATGATAAAGATTTGCCGTTATTGTTTACAACAACGCATGAGGGATATATTGCAGTTCGGAGTGATTTGTTTGTGTAAATTCCGATATATCTAAAAAACGCCTTTGATAAAGGGTAATAAAAGAAAGGACGAAAAACCATGCCTTTAAGAGAAGATATAAAGAAAGTCCTTGTAATAGGCTCGGGACCTATTGTAATAGGTCAGGCGGCGGAGTTTGACTATGCGGGAACGCAGGCTTGCCGCGCCCTCAAACAGGAGGGTCTGGAGGTCGTTCTCATAAACTCCAACCCCGCGACTATTATGACGGACAAGCATATGGCGGACAAAATCTACATCGAGCCGCTGACGCTGGACGTTGTAAAACGCGTTATCGAGATAGAAAAACCCGATTCCGTGGTGTCGAACCTCGGCGGGCAGACCGCGCTGACTCTTTCTATGCAATTAGCGGAAAGCGGTTTTCTCGCGGAGCATAATGTAAAGCTTTTGGGCTCAAATCCCGAAACCATACATAAGGCCGAGGACAGACAGGCTTTTAAGGACACTATGGAGGAAATCGGGCAGCCTGTTATCCCGTCGAAGGTTGTCGAGGATATCGACGACGCTATGGCGTTTGCGG